>JBFEKK010000197.1:0-2439 GCA_041552675.1 Sulfurovum sp. | reverse complement strand
AGTATCCAGTAAAGTTCAAGCACTTCAGGCATGTCACTCTGTACCCAAAATGTTGTTTTCTCCGGATCAATTCCAATGGAAAGATAGTCAACAGCAGCATCTATAGTGTGTTGTTTAAGTGTGGCTGCATCTTTTGAAGTGGTCAGTGAGTGGTAGTTGGCGATAAATGTAAAAAGTTCATGCTCTTCTTGAAGTTCAACCATAGGTTTCATAGCTCCAAAATAGTTCCCTATATGAAGTTTTCCTGAAGCTTGTATTCCTGTAAGTACACGCATATTGTATCCTAAAATAATTTTAGGAGATTATAGCGAAGTGTTAGTAAAAAAACCTATTCATCGTCATCGAACCGTTCACCGCGTTTACGGGCAACGATGTCTAAAGGTACACCTTCAAAGTCAAACTTGCTTCGAAGGAAATTTGCCAGGTAACGTTTGTAGGAAAAGTGTATAAATTCAGGTCTATTGCTTATGAGAGCAATTTTTGGTGGTTTTGTCTCATACTGTGTCGCATACTTGATATTTACTACCGCACCGTTATGTGTAGGTACATGGTGTCTTCTTATGGCTTCACGTATGGTATCGTTGAGTTCAGAAGTAGGGATACGTTGGGTGTATCGCTTATAGATCTCTGTGACTTGATCAAGTATTTTGTTGACACGTAGGCCTGTTTTTGCAGAGATGGTAATGAGTGGTGCATAGTGTAAGAACTTCATTTCATCTCGTATCTCTTCAACCACTTCCTCATAGGTTTTGTCTCCATGTATGTCCCATTTATTGACAACGATTAGACAAGCCAATTTGTATTTCTCTATGAGTCCTGCAACCCTCTCATCAAGCTCTGTCACACCTGCGGTTGCATCGATCATAAGCAGAACCAGGTTTGCCTTTTCCAACATTTCTGTCGTACGTGTCAGTGCATACTTCTCAATACCTACAATTTTACTTCTTCTTCTGATCCCTGCCGTGTCAACGAAAGTAATTTTGTAGTCATTGTATTCTATCATCTCATCAATGGGGTCAATCGTGGTTCCTGCAACATCTGAAACGACTGAACGCTCTTCACCCAACAGTGCATTAAGCAGTGAACTTTTTCCTGTGTTTACACGACCGATGATTGCAACTTTGATCTCGTTATCTATCTCTTCTTCTTTGACGCTATTGATATCGCGAACGATTTCATCAAAAGGATCTACTTCCGTATCTTCGGCTAATTCAAGTCCTTCAGACTCTTCTTCACGAGGAGGGATAAGTGCTTCAAGCCATGCATAGAAGTCATTAAAATAACGGTTATGACTGACGGACATAGGAAAAGTTGCATCTGCACCAAACTCTAAAAATTCCCAATAACGTTCTTCTTCTTTGTCATTGTCAATCTTGTTGACAACAAGAGCAAGTGGTTTGCCCATTGCCTGAAGTTTGTAAAAGAGTTCTCTGTCTTCTTCAGATGGCAGTGTTTTGCCATCCACCATGTAGATGATAATATCTGCCATTTCAGCAGCTCGCAGTGAAAATTCGGCTACTTTAGAGAAAAGTTCAGTAGAATAGTCTATTCCTCCTGTATCTATCACTTCAAAGTCACGGTTTTCTGAAATAGTCACGATACGTTTTTTGATATCTCTTGTCGTTCCTGAGATATCAGCAGTGATGGCATCTCTTTGTCTTGCCAAACGGTTGAAGAGTGAACTCTTTCCTACATTTGGTCGTCCTAGTATTGCTACTTTTTTAAGTTCTTGCATAAATAGTATTCTTTCTTAATAATTACTGGAATTATAACACATTTTTATCAGGCATCTGTTCCATGTAGATAGAGCGTGAAGGAAAGGCAAAACTGGACCCGTTCTCTTCAACAATTTTCATAATTTTCAGATGGATGTCTTCACGTATATTTAAGTAGCGTTCCCAGTTGGGAGTATTGGTAAAAGTATAGATAAAAATGTTCAGGGATGAATCTCCAAAAGATTCAAAATTGACCAGTAACGTATCTTTTTGAGAGATTTTCTCATGGTTATGCAACATCTCTCTGATCTCTTTTACGATGGTATTCACCTGATCTCTGCTGGTACCGTAGGTAAGTCCTATCTGCATTTTGATTCTACGGACACCTCTACGAGAAAAATTCTCTATAGGGGAATTAGAGACAATTTGGTTAGGAACCGTGATGAGTGATTTTTCAAATGAGCGTATTTTAGTCGTACGCATACCTATGTCTTCCACTGTACCTTCTACTCCCCCTACTTTGATCCATTCGCCGATGCGAATAGATTTATCTGCAAGTAGGGCAAAAGAGCCAAACATATTTGACGCGGTATCTTTGGCAGCGAGGGCAAAAGCAAGACCACCAAGTCCAAGAGAAGCAACAAGAGCAGTGACATTTATGCCCCATACTTGAAGCATCGCACCGAGTCCCACAGCAGCTACAAGGAATTTGACAATTTTAAGT
>JBFEKK010000196.1:0-2443 GCA_041552675.1 Sulfurovum sp. | reverse complement strand
GATCAACCTTGTCATAGGACTTTCTATCCCTTCCATTGATGTCAGTGCACATATAGGCGGGCTTATAGTAGGTTTTGTAGGTGGGTTTGTACTCTCTAAAGATCCAAAATGGATATGGGGTTATAGTACTGCAATGGTACTACTCATTTTAGCCATTACCTCATATCTTCCTGACCACTATGCTGAGATACTATTTTAAATTATTCATCTTGTCTTTTCTGCTTGTAGGGTGTGTGGTTACAGCACCTTCAGTGTCGCAAACAAAGATTACAGAACTTTCCCTGCTTTTTCAGTCAATGGACAGCACTATTACTCAAAGTGAAGCGATGCAGCTTTCCAAAGATATTTTTCATAAAACAGCACAACTGACAGAAGAGTTCGAAATGACTTATCCTCCTCAGTTTCACAATTTTTTAGTGACCATGGGTGTACGAAAAAAAGGACTTTGTTATCATTGGAGTGATGCTTTGTATGTCTATTTGTCCAAGAAGCGCTATACTTCTTTTGAGTTCCATTTAATGGGAGCAAATGTAGGAGAATACTTTTTTGAACATAATGCTTTGGTCGCGGTAGCAAAAGGTGGAAAAATAGAAGAGGGTATCATTATAGATCCGTGGAGAGATTCGGGGAAACTGTATTTCTCTAAAGTGGAGAATGACCCAGAGTATACCTGGGAACACAGATCAAAAAGAGGATGTCTTTAGCTTTTATTCAACAACAGGTTCTTCATATACACCCGATTCACGAAGCTCTGCTTCTTCAGCTGCCAGTGCCTCTTTTTCTGCTTCAGAAAGTGTTTCTTTAGGTTTAACTTTTTCCTCTACTTCTGCTTGGGGTTCTTGTTCAACTTGTGGTTCCATGGACTCTATCTCTTCGGGTACTTCCTGCTCTACTACATTAGTCTCAATAGGTGTTGTGTCTTCTTCTGCTATGGCTGTAGTTTGAAAGAGTAGAAAAAAAGAAAATAGAATACTTGTAAATAGTTTAGACATCATAAACCTTTATAAATTTTTCTAAAATAGTTTACAGCATTTTTTTTAAAAAGGCAAATGATGTGTTAGGAGAATGGTAAATAAATTTTGTCTATCAGCTCTTCATATTCACTTTTTGCATCAGAGTCTATGGTGATGCCTCCACCACTTTTATAAAAGAATTGACCATTTTCTTGTTCTATAAATCGTATCATAACGCCTGAACGTAGAGATTCTCCATCAAAAATACCAAACACTCCTGTATAAAATCCTCTGTCAAAATTCTCTACATGCTTGATGATCTTTACTGTACTCTTTTTAGGTGTCCCAGAGATAGAGCCTGCCGGAAGAATTTGACTGAGAAGTGTACCTAAGTTATCCCTCCAGTCAGTAGGAAGAGTTGCTGTGATCTTGGAACTGACTTGCAGTAGTTCTTTTTCACCTGCTTTTATCTTCTCAATATAACGAAACTTCTCTACTTTTACGTTAGAGCCAATGATGCCAAGGTCATTACGCATGAGGTCTACTATCATCACATGTTCAGCCATCTCTTTTGCATCAGCCAAGATGCTCTCTTTGGCATGAGGGAGGTCGGCATCCATGGTTCCCTTCATAGGATATGTGGCTATAGTATTCTCTTCTATCTCCACAAAGCGCTCTGGAGAGAAGCAGATGAACTCATCTTTAAAATAGAGTTTAAATTTAGCTCTGGCATACGTGAAAATCTCCTTAAGCGATAAAGAACTCTCTACGGGTGTTCTAAACGTGAGATTGAGAAGATAGGTATTACCAGAACGTATCTCTTCTAGTACTTCATTGAGCGCTTTTTGGTAAGTGTTGAAATCCACAGGGGATTTGGAAAAGGTAAAATCTTTTGTACGTTTTTGCACAGGATAGTTACGCCAATTTTCCAGTTTATAGAAAATGTCATCATCAAGTTTATCAAGCGGTTTGGCAAAGATCTTATCTTGTTCAAAAGACGTGATGAAAAGAAAGGGTGTTCTCTTTCGTGAGAGTTCGTTTATTTGTTCAAAACCATTTTCTTTATCAAGCCATGTCATAAAGAACTTCCTCTCTTATAATAAGGTCATGGTGAACACCCTTAAAACGAAGCGATTCAAGAGCCATGACGCTTTTTGTTTACTTTTTTAAAAAAGTAAATACCAAACCACGAAAATAAAAAAATTAGATATCTACTACGAATCCAAAAGCAATAGTTTTAAGATAGCCATACGCATATAGACACCATTTTTGACCTGTTCAAGCACTTTACATCGTTCATCATCAAGCATCTCATCAGAGATATCTATGTTTCTCATTACCGGACCAGGATGAAGTACCAGGATATCTCTATCCCCTAAACGATCATGGTTGATACAGTAGTGTTTTGCATACTCCTCATAATCATCAAAGATAGGAGAAGCATGACGTTCCAATTGTGCTCGAAGAGACATAATCACATCTACTTTGTC
>JBFEKK010000195.1:0-2451 GCA_041552675.1 Sulfurovum sp. | reverse complement strand
GAAGAGATCGGGAAGTTTTCTTTGAAGGAAATATAAACTACATGAATCACTAAAACAGATTCTCGAAGGTTACATTTTATGGTCAGTTTGCACATTAATTATGCAAAAAATCATATAAAATCATTTCAATAAAAGATATAATATTTTATTGAATACACAAGGAAATATGAATGCAATTTACATTTGGTGATTATACGATAAGAACACATGAACTTGATCAGAAGCTCTCTGTTCAAGTTACGTCTGAGTTAGGTGAGGTATATTTGAACGATGACGATAAACGTACAAGCGACTTTCCTAATGAAGTCTGTTTTCAGATCAAAAACCCTACCAAAAAACCTGAAGCAAAAGGATTAAAAAAATTTATTTTTGGTGACTATACTTTTATTTTGGGTATCAACTACGCAGGTGAACTTTTTCTTTTCCACAGCGTAAAACTCACTATCGGGAAAAAACTCATCGATGGGAAAAATACACTAACATTGGCATTTTTAAAAGATATTAAAGCTAAATAAGTGGTTTACCTCTTGGTAAATACCGCTTAACAGGAAATTATTTCCTACCTCTCCCACGTTTTTTATCCTTCTTATCCATCTTTGGTTTAGCTGCATCAAATGTTTTAAACCCATCACGTTTAGTTGTTTTACGTTTTTTACTTTTAGGTGCAGCAGCTGTCTTAGTTTTCTTTTTACCAAAAGCTCCATCTGTATTTTTATGTTCATTAGGGTTTTTACGTGCACCTTTTTGTTTAGGTATCACTTTAGGTGCATACCCTTCTAATTTCTCTTGAGGAATGCTCTTACCCATAAGACGTTCTACATCTTTAAGTGCTACCATTTCTAGAGGTGCGATGAGCGTAATGGCCAATCCTTTTGCCCCTGCCCTTCCCGTACGTCCAATTCGGTGTATGTAGTCTCCTGTGACGTGAGGAATATCATAGTTCATGACTATACCTAAGGCCGGTATATCTAACCCTCGAGCTGCAATGTCAGTCGCAACAAGTACACGTACTTTTCCTTCTTTAAAGCCTTCCAATGCTCTAGATCTCTCTCCTGAACTTTTACCTCCATGAATGACCGCTGTTTCAAGTCCAGAAAGATTGAGTTCTTTGCACACTTCATCGGCTACTTCTTTTTTACGTGTAAAGACAAGTACTTGCTTATAATTGCGTGAACCTATGAGGTAGGAGAGTAACTCTGTCTTCTTCTCTTTCTCTACAGGATAGACTATCTGCTCTACAGTCTGTGCAGAAGTTCCCATACTATCCACTTCTATGAGTTTGGGTTTTTGGAGTATTTGTTCTGCCAATCTTTTTACAGATCCCGAAAGTGTTGCAGAGATCAGCACATTTTGTCGTCTTTTGGGAAGATACTGAAGTATCTTACTGACTTCATTCACAAAGCCCATATCCAAGATCGTATCTGCTTCATCTAACACTAAGTAGTCAACACTTTCAAGGTTGATATTTTTTTGCCCTATGTGTTCCAAGAGACGTCCACTTGTGGCGACGATAATGTCTACACCTGCTTTAAGTCTGTTTGCCTGTGATGTTAAGTTTGCTCCACCATAGAGTACAATACTTTTTAAAGGAAGGTACTTTCCATATGCTTCTATACTTGCATGTACCTGTTTGGCCAATTCTCGTGTTGGTACCAAAATGACTGCTTTAGGGTAATGTTGTCCTTCAACAAAACTTTTACTGAGCTCTTGGAGTATAGGTAGAGAAAACCCTGCTGTCTTTCCTGTACCAGTCTGTGCACCAGCCATAATATCTCGACCTGTGAACATAGCTGGAATCAATGTTTTTTGGATAGGCGTAGCAGACTCATAGCCTTTCTCATTTAGTGCTCTTAATATCTCTGAAGATAATCCAAGTGTAGCTAATGACATAGCATTCCTATTTTAGTGGTTTTATTTTTCACTGTCTAATCTACGATTCAAACGCATTTTAAGCTTTGCCACTTCTCTCATATCTGCATCACTGTCACTCTCATCAACGATCTCTACACCAAGAATCGTCTCTACACAGTCTTCAAGTGTTACAATACCCTCAGTCTGGTCATAGCTGTCAAGGACGAGAAACATATGCTCTTTTTTCTTAATGAACAGATCAAGCGCTTTAGATACAGGCAAGTTTTCTGAGATTTTAAAAATGTCTTTTTGTATCGTACTTAACGCTACAGTATCATCTTTTAGACCTTGTTTAAAGATTTTTTTAGTCATTACGATACCGGTAATATTTTCAATACTCTCATCGTAGACAGGTACTCTTGAAAATTTAAATATCGCTGGTTCACTCTCAACAATATCTTTAATGCTTCTACTTCCATCTAAAGCAAAAACAACTGTTCTAGGCGTTAATATATCTTTGATCTTTATCTTATCAAGAAGAAGGATATTTTCAATCACATCAGATTCTTGCTCTTTAAGCAGTCCCTCATCTTCACTATG
>JBFEKK010000194.1:0-2462 GCA_041552675.1 Sulfurovum sp. | reverse complement strand
GGTGGAACAGATCAGAAATTTAATCTTTTGATGGGTAGACACCTTCAGCGTGTATACAATGTAGGAAAAGAACAAGCGGTTTTAATGATGCCAATCTTAGAAGGTCTTGACGGTGTACAGAAGATGAGTAAGTCTTTGAACAACTATATTGGTATCACTGAAGAACCTAACGATATTTATGCTAAAACACTTTCAGTCTCAGATGAATTGATGTGGCGTTATTATGAGCTATTGAGTGAGAAATCACTTGAAGCGATAGCTACGATGAAAGAGGATGTCCAAAAAGGTGCACTTCATCCTAAAATAGTGAAGGAAAATCTGGCACTTGAACTGGTTACAAGGTTTTATAATGAAGAGTTAGCTACACTAGCCAAAGGAGAGTTTGATAATGTATTTAAATCAAACCAACTCCCAACAGATATGAATGAAGTAGAAGTAGAAGAGGGTATCTGGATATGCAAAGCATTAGTAGATGCAGGTATCGAACCTTCTACATCTCAAGCGAGAAGAGATATTAAACAAAATGCAGTGAGCATTGATCAGAAAAAAATCTCTGATGACAAGTTAAATCTTACTGTAGGAGAGTATATCCTGCAAGTAGGAAAAAGAAAATTTGCAAAAGTGAAGGTGAAATAGTGGCATTTAAATCTTTAAAAATTGGAAAATATACCATTGAAAAACCTATCGTGCAAGGTGGTATGGGTGTTGGTATATCTTGGGATCAATTGGCCGGTAATGTTTCAAAAGAGGGTGGTCTCGGTGTCATCTCTGCTGTGGGAACGGGTGTTTATAAAAACAGAAAATATCTTCATGATAAAGAGATGGTAGGTAAAGAGCACAGACCACTTGATGCGATCAACTTTTACTCTTATCCAGCACTTAAAAAAATATTTGAAAATGCAAGAAAAATTTGTGGTGATAAACCTTTGGCTGCGAATGTACTCTATGCACAAAGTGAATACAATCGTGTGGTAGAAGATGCATGTAAGGCTGGAGCAAATATTATCATCACAGGTGCAGGTTTGCCACTAACGATGCCTGAAGCAACGAAGAACTATCCTGATGTAGCCTTGGTCCCAATTGTCTCTACTGCCAAAGCATTACGCATTTTATGTCGTCGTTGGAAAAAAACACATGATAGGCTTCCTGATGCTGTCATTGTCGAGGGACCGCTTAGTGGTGGACACCAGGGCTTTAAGTATGAAGAGTGCTTTATGCCTGAAAATCAGTTAGAAGCGATCCTGCCTCCTGTAGTTGAAGAAGCTAAAAACTGGGGTTCTATGCCTATTATCGCTGCTGGTGGTGTATGGGATCATGATGACATTGTCAGAATGATGGAACTGGGTGCAGATGGAGTGCAAATGGGTACTCGTTTCATAGGTACAGTGGAATGTGATGCAAGTCAAGTGATGAAAGATATTATTATTGATGCAAAAAAAGAGGATATTCAACTCTTTAAATCGCCAGTAGGGTATCCTGCCCGTGGTGTCAGGACACAGCTTCATGAAGATATAGAAAAAGGAACAGCACCAAAAGTAGCATGTATCTCAAACTGTGTTGCACCCTGTCATCGTGGTGAAGAAGCGAAAATTGTAGGTTACTGTATAGCAGATAGACTTACAGATGCGTATGATGGTATCAAAGAGACAGGACTATTTTTTACGGGTGCCAACGGCTATCGTCTTACAGAGATCATCACCGTGAAAGAACTGATGGATAAATTGATGAATGGAGAAGATAAGTAAAACTATGCCGAAGTTTAGTAGGGTTTTTCTTTTACTGCTGCTACTGAATACACTACTGTTCCCCAGCGTCATCAAGTTACAGAAGGCTATTGTAAAAAAAGACGAACTGCGTCTCTTATTTTCTGAATCATTTAATAAAAAGAGTGTCAAACATTTTACACTTAGCAATCCCCATAGAGAAATTTACGACTTTAAAAATACACGTATTGCACATAATCGTGTACCGTTGGGACTGGGACCACATGTTCGCCTGGCTCAAAATAAGACCAATACCGTACGTGTTGTGATTACAGGTTATGGATCTTCAAAGCCTATAGCATATCAACCATTTTTTTCAAATAATAGTTATCATATTTCATTGCCTAAAGATAGCAGTGTATTACCTGCCAAACGTTATAAGAAACCTAATGGAAAGTTTAAAAAAGTGACAAAAAAGTCTAAATTTATTCGATCAAATAAAGATAAACTTATTGTGATAGATGCAGGACATGGTGGGCATGATACTGGTGCCATAGGGGGAGGAAAAAGAGAAAAAGACCTTGTTCTCCAAATATCAAAAAGACTCGAGAGACAACTTGAAAAAGAGGGTTACTCTGTACACATGACACGCAAGAAAGATCGTTTTTTAAAACTTCCACAGCGTACAAAAATTGCAGACAAGAATCATGCAGCAGTGTTCATTTCTATTCATGCAAACTCTGTGCCTAAAAGAAAACG
>JBFEKK010000193.1:0-2472 GCA_041552675.1 Sulfurovum sp. | reverse complement strand
TGGAGCATAGAATGATTTTACCAACAAGATGGTATTACAGTGTACTATTTTTGTTTTTGTTTTGTACTGCATCTTTTATTGAAGCAAAAGAAGATACAGCAGTCTCACTAGAACAAAAAAACACTTATGTCAATCTAAATACCGAAAAACCAGATTCTAAGATAGTTATAGGTGCACTAGAGTATGTTCGACTTGTACCTCCTAATGTGGTACTTAAAGCGCGAATTGACACAGGTGCAAAAACAACATCTATCGATGCACGGGACGTCACTCCTTTTGAACGTGATGGAAAACAGTGGGTGCGGTTTGTCTGTGTGTCCGGGGAAAAAGAGTATACGATCGAGAGAAAAGTGGTCAAAACAGTGCAGATCAAGCGTCATGGAGCAGAGTCACAAGATCGTTATGTTGTAAAGATGCGTATCATACTTGGTAATGTATCTCAGCTTATCTCTGTGAACTTGAGTGATAGAGATGACTATAAATACCCTGTACTGATAGGACGTAATTTCTTACGCGATTTTTTTATGGTTGATGTTGCAAAAAAATATCAATTTAAACCTATGTCTTTACCTAAATAAGAAGGAAACTCATGTCTAGAAGATTTCAAGTACTATTGATCACTTTCAGTTTAGCATTTACAGGATTTTTTATAGTCTGGTATAAAGTTGGAGTACTGGGAATACCCTTCTTACCGCATGAAAAGCGTTCAGTTTATAAAATAGGAGCAGAGATCTCTTTTGAAGGTAAAAATAAACCTGTTCTGGTATCCATGGCTTTACCAGAGGCTCAAGAAGGAATACAAATACTCTCTGAAGATGTAGCATCATCAGGGTTTGGCTATACTGAAGCACAAACAGAAACAGGTAAAAGAGCGGAATGGAGTAAACGAAATGTGGTGGGACCTCAAATACTTTACTATTCTATTGAAGTCTTTATGGAACCAGGAGAATATAAACCCAAATTACCTCTCGTGGCTTATGAACAAAAAACTGAAACACTTAGTGATCTTCCTGATACATTGAGAAATACCGCAAAAAATCTTCTTGATGATGTGCGCTTAAGATCTGCAGATATCCATTCATTTGCAGCACAATTGATCAATGATTTCAATGCAAAAGAACCTTCTCAAGCAGTGAAAATACTCCTTGCACAAGGAGGAGAAAACAAATTTGAAATAATCTCCCGCCTTTTACGATATAGAAAAATATTGGTACGAAAAATTCATGGACTCTATTTGGAAAGTGAACGACGCAATATTGCATTGACGCCTATGCTTGAAGTATATGATGGAAAGAAATGGCAACTTTATGATTTAAAAAAAGGAAAAGTTACAAGGGATAAAAACTTTTTTATCTGGCAACATGGCGGTGATTCAGTGATTGAAGTCACTGGGGCAACAAAATCCCATATTAGCTTTTCACTCAATGAACGTCAAGTGCCGGTAGAATATCTTCTTGAAAAACAAGAGCTTATAAAAAAAGCTGCCATATTGGACTTTTCACTTTTCTCATTACCTGTTTCAGAACAAAATGCATATAGACATATATTACTGGTGCCTTTTGGTGCATTGGTAGTAGTATTACTAAGGATCATAGGAGGATTGAGAACATCAGGGACATTCATGCCTGTATTGATAGCCTTGGCGTTTATGGAAACGACACTGTTTGCCGGACTGATCATGTTTATTTTGATCGTAGGGACAGGATTGGTTATTCGCTCTTATTTAAGCAGTCTTAACCTGTTACTGGTGGCAAGGATCTCAGCTGTGATGATCGTGGTTATCATGATCATGTCATTTATGAGTATTTTAAGTTTTAAACTAGGGATCAAAGAGGTACTCACGGTTACATTTTTCCCTATGATCATCTTGGCCTGGACGATAGAAAGGATGTCTATACTCTGGGAAGAAGAAGGCGCCAAAGAAGTGTTAATTCAAGGTGGTGGATCTTTGATAGTAGCTGTTTTCGCCTATTTTGCAATGACTGATCCTTTTGTTTCGCATATTGCTTTTAACTTTCCAGAATTACTCCTGGTAGTCTTGGCACTCATCATTATGTTGGGACGCTATAGTGGTTACCGTATAAGCGAACTCATCCGCTTTAGATCCATGGTGGACTGATATATGTTTGCTAATCCTTTTAAGCTTAAAAAGCTGGGCATATTGGGGATGAATAAACGCAACATCCATTATATTGGAGCACAAAATGATCGTAAGTACTACCCCTTAGTAGACAACAAGCTCAAGACCAAGGTGGTTGCCCAAAATGCAGGTATATCTGTGCCTAAATTACTTGTAACTATCGAACGCCAGTCACAACTGCGTAACTTAAAAGATATGTTAACCGGTCTTGATAAATTTGCTCTCAAACCTGCGCAAGGAAGTGGGGGAAAAGGTATTTTGGTGATCATAAAACGTGAAGGTGACGAATTTATTAAAGCAAATGGGCAGAGACTTGAACTTAGAGATATTCA
>JBFEKK010000192.1:0-2493 GCA_041552675.1 Sulfurovum sp. | reverse complement strand
TTTTCAATCCATTTTTACCTAAACTTTGTTATATTAGGCTCAATATTTCTAAAGGTCACATATGTCAGAAGAACCAAAAGCTAAACCTCAATTTACCCATCTTCACTTACATACTGAGTACTCGCTGCTTGATGGTGCGAACAAGATCAAAGCACTTGCCAAAAAGATCAAAGAGCAGGGTATGACCTCTGTGGCTATGACGGACCATGGCAATATGTTTGGTACCATTGATTTTTATAATACCATGCGTAATGAGGGGATCAAACCAATCATTGGAATGGAAGCCTATGTACATAACCAGGAGGAGTTGGGTGACAAATCTGTACGTCAACGTTTTCACCTCTGTTTATATGCTAAAAATGAAGTCGGTTACAAAAATCTGATGTACCTGAGTTCACGTGCCTATATCGATGGGTTCTACTATTACCCCCGTATCAACTGGGATCTCCTTAAAGAGAACAGTGAAGGTCTTATCTGCTCTTCTGCCTGTTTGCAGGGGGAAGTCAACTGGCATATGAATCTTTCAGAGAGAAATGTGAAGTTTGGCGCTAAAGGGTATGATGAAGCAAAAAAAGTTGCCTTAAAATACCAAGATGTCTTTGGTGATGACTTTTACCTTGAGTTGATGCGTCATGGTATCGGTGATCAGCATCGTATAGACAAGCAGATCATACAACTCTCACAAGAGACTGGCATTAAGATCGTCGCAACCAATGATACGCACTATACAGAACAAAAAGATGCAGATGCCCATGAAGCATTCATGTGTATCGCAATGAACAAACTCTATGATGATCCTAACCGTTTACGTCATTCGGTCCATGAGTTTTATGTGAAATCACCAGAGCAAATGGCAGAACTTTTTGCAGATATTCCTGAAGCGCTTGAAAGTACTCAGGAGATAGCAGATAAATGTAATTTGGAGATCAAACTTGGTGATCCTACACCTCCTAACTTTAAATTTGCAAGAGAGAGGGCAGCTGAGTCGGGCATCAGTATGCCTGAACCGGACAAAGAGTATTCACTGGAGAATGACAAAGTTCTTTTTATAGAAGAGTCTAAAAGAGGACTTGAAGAGCGTCTTAAAATCGTACCTGAAGAGAAACATGAAGAGTACAGAGAGAGACTCCAAGTGGAGATAGATATCATCAACAATATGAAGTTCCCGGGCTATATGCTTATCGTTTGGGACTTCGTGGATGCAGCAAAACAGATGGGTATTCCTGTTGGACCCGGACGTGGTTCCGCAGCGGGTTCGCTTGTAGCGTATTCACTGGGTATTACAGATATTGACCCTATGCCTTACGGTTTGCTCTTTGAGCGTTTCTTGAACCCTGAGCGTATCTCCATGCCGGATATCGATATGGACTTCTGTCAGGCCCGTCGTCAAGAGATACTTGACTATGTGGTAGAGAAGTATGGGCGTGTGAACGTTGCACAGATCATCACTTTTGGTAAATTACTGGCAAAAGGGGTCATCCGTGATGTAGCCCGTGTACTTGACATGCCTTATTCTAAGGCAGATGCTATGGCCAAGCTCATTCCTGATGAATTGGGAATAGACTTGAAAGGCTCTTATGACAAAGAACCTAAGATCAAAGAACTGCTAGAGAGTGACCCTCAGGCAAAACGTACCTGGGAGTATGCACTGGCACTTGAGGGACTTAACCGTAATGCTGGAACACATGCTGCGGGTGTTGTTATTTCAAATGAACCGCTTTGGCAAAAAACACCATTGTTTAAACCTACAGGACTTGATACGCTTGCAACACAGTATTCTGGTAAGTATGTAGAAGATGTGGATCTCATTAAGTTTGACTTTTTAGGGCTCAAAACACTTACGGTTATAGAAGAAGCCCTACAACTTGTAGAAAAAAGACATGGTAAGCGTATTAATTTTGTTGAAGAAAACATCGAAGACAAAGAAGTGTATGATTACATCAGTACAGGTGAGACACTGGGACTGTTCCAGATAGAATCAGCTGGTATGCAGGACTTGGCCAAAAAACTTAAGCCAAACGGTTTTGAAGATGTTATTGCGATGCTTGCACTTTATCGTCCGGGACCTATGGAGTCAGGGATGCTAGATGACTTTGTCGAGCGTAAGCACGGACGGGCAGAAATCACTTATGCTTTTCCTGAACTTGAGCCAATCCTCAAACCAACTTATGGGGTTATTGTGTATCAGGAACAGGTTATGCAGATCGTGCAGACCATTGGTGGATTTAGTCTTGGTGGTGCGGACCTGGTACGTAGGGCGATGGGTAAGAAGATCAAAGAAGAGATGGATAAACTCAAAGGACAGTTTGCCGATGGTGCTGCTGAAAAAGGCTTTGACAGAGAAAAAGCAGCAGATCTTTTTGATCTTATCGTAAAGTTTGCAGGCTATGGTTTTAACAAATCTCACTCTGCTGCGTACGCGATGATCACATTTTATACTTCTTATTTGAAGCATTATTATCCTACAGAGTTCATGGCGGCTATCTTAACATT
>JBFEKK010000191.1:0-2511 GCA_041552675.1 Sulfurovum sp. | reverse complement strand
TAAATATTTGAAAGGTGTACTTCAAGTGTAGGTATCTGTACCGCAGCAATAGCATCACGAATAGCGATAGAGGTATGCGTATATGCAGCCGGATTGATAATAATACCATCAGCGTCACCTATACACTCTTGAATACGATCTACGATCTCACCCTCTAAGTTACTTTGAAAAAATTCGATCTCTGTTTTATTTTGATCAGCAAATGCTTTCATTTGTGAATGGATATCTTCTAATTTCATCGGACCATAGACATTTTGTTCTCTAATTCCTAACATGTTTAGGTTTGGTCCTTGGATAACTACTATTTTCATTTTCTACCTTGTTTATATAATTTAGGTATTATTTTATCTAAATATATTAAATGTGAGGCAAAATGAAGATAATAAATGCGGACTTTCTCTATACACCTAATGGCTATGTACAAAATCAAGCAGTTGCATTTACAGAAATCATTAAAGATATTGGTACACTAGAAGAACTCTTACAACGTTATCCTGATGCAAAAGTCATCCAGACAGAACCAAACTCTATACTCTATCCGGGCTTTATTAATACACATGTACATCTAGAATTTTCTGCAAATAAAACATCTTTAGTTTATGGTTCTTTCAAACCTTGGCTTGATTCTGTTATAGAGCATAGAGATGAACTTGTAGGTGCATGCAACAACGAAATTATGCTAGAGGCATGTACAACGATGATGCACTCAGGTATCACAACATTTGGGGCCATTTCAAGTTTTGGTAATGAGCTTGAAGTCTGTGAAAAAACCCCTCAGCGTGTTGTTTTTTTCAATGAACTCATAGGTTCAAATGCCATGTATGCAGATATGCTGTATGGTGACTTTCAAGAGCGTGTCAGAGCTTCACAGTCATGTGATAGTAGTTCTCGTATCATCCCCGCTGTAGCGATACATTCTCCCTATTCAGTACATCCTATACTCTTACAAAAAGCAGTGAATGTAGCCAAAAAGTACAATATGCCCCTCAGTGCTCACTTTTTAGAATCACAGGCAGAAAGAGAATGGCTCGAATCCAGTACTGGTACACTCAGAGCATTTTTTTTGAAATACTTTAACACTTCCACTACTGTCACAAATATCGAAGAGTTCATGCATGCCTTTGACACGTATCCAACACATTTCACACACTGTGTACAGGCAACAAAAGATGAGTTAAACTATTTGGCTGAGAAAGGACATTCTATCGCCCATTGTCCCCGTTCCAACAGATACTTGGGGTGTGGAAGGCTTGCCATTGAAGACCTACACCTCCCTTTTACTGTTGCTACAGACGGATTAAGTTCCAACGATTCGCTTAATATCTTCGATGAACTTAAAGCTGCTATTATGCTACACAACGACATCCATATCCAAGAACTTTCCGAAAAATTACTACGTGCAGTAACTGGAGATGCCGCTGATATATTAGGTCTAAACTGTGGTAAAATAGAAATAGACAAACTTGCGGACTTTGCAGTCGTTACACTGCCCGAAGCACCTAAAAGAACAGAAGAGTTAGCGCTGTGGAGTATCTTGCATACGAAAGAAGTTTCAGAAGTTTATATAGAAGGAGAAAAATATGTTTAGTGCTATAGGAAAAGCTATCAAATGGATAGGTCAACACTTTTTGGGAATGCTTTTTTTACTGATTGCTTTTGTTGTTCTTATGCCCACTTCAACGACAGAATTAAAGCCTGCAAATCTACAAGAGATACAACTCGTAGGTCCCATCATGAATGCTGATGCCATACTCAAAGAGATCGAAGATATACAAAAAGACCCGAAGATCAAAGGTGTACTGCTCAACATTAATTCACCCGGCGGTGCGGTTCCACCTTCTATTGAGATCGCCTATGCTATCAAAGCGTTAAAAGAGCATAAACCAGTGGTTGCTTATGCTTCTGGGATTATGGCAAGCGGCAGTTATTACGCATCTATCTATGCAAATACCATTATTGCTAATCCAGGTTCTATCGTGGGTTCTATCGGGGTTATCATGGAGAGTGCAAACGTAGAGGAACTGATGGATACTATCGGTGTTAAAACACAGATAGTCAAACAAGGTACCTACAAGGAAGCTGGTACGCCAACAAGAGAATGGACAGCAGAAGAGCGTGCCGAACTCGAGAGGCTTACTAAAGATACCTACGAACTTTTTATTACAGATGTAGCGACTGCTAGAGGTTTAGATATAAAACATTCAAAAGAGTATGCAGATGCACATATATTTTCAGCCAAAAGAGCAAAAGATGCAGGACTTATAGACCGTGTCGGAGTAAAAAGCCAAGCCAAGGCAGAAGTAGAAAAACTTGCGAACGTCACAGATCCAAGATGGAAAGAAAAAGATAAACTAGAGAGCTTTATGGAACAGTTTGCCACTAAAGGTATGATGCAGTTACAAAACTATTTTTATGGGTTAAAATCTACCTTCTAGCTACTGTACGTCAAAGAAAACTTTTTTCTTACCAAAGTCCAAACTGACCCTGCCTGAAGAGCGTCTCTTCGGGAAC
>JBFEKK010000190.1:0-2512 GCA_041552675.1 Sulfurovum sp. | reverse complement strand
CAATCACAAACAGTAACACTTCTAGAGAGTATGACAACCCTTTTGGATCTCATGGTAACCAATAGTGCAAAGATGAGTCATTACATTAATGCCGATACACTTACAATGCTTGGTGACCTCTCCGGCATACATCGTAGTCTAAGTGCTTCATTGGAAAGTTATGCTAATATAATCGAACAGCTTGCACCTTTAACAGATACCGTTATTCTTTCTGATGCAACAGCTACGATGCTTCAACTCACAAAAGATATAGGAATCATGTCTGACCGCATCATGAAAATGACCAACAATATTTACATTATGGCAGACAATATAGGACTGATGTCAGACAACATCGTGACGACACAAAATATTCAGATGACAAATGTAGCACTTACAAAGTCATCACTTTTAACATCACAGTCTATTATGATCACTGTGATCAAAAACTTTGGACTATAGGGAGTAAAGATGAATAGTATACTTAAATTTTTTGCAGCATTTGCATTATCGGCTTCGTTACTTCAAGCAGACCTTAAAACGGATCTGACCAATATCAACACCTCTATGTTAGAGTTGAACAGCAGTATCTCCAATGTAGAGCTGAATTCAACTACAATGTGTGCATCATTGATCTCACTTAACAAACAAGCCAAAGATATTGTCAATACAATCGTTCTGGTAAATGATAGTTTTTCTGCACCGATCACACTTGATAATGAGACACTCTTGTTAACTGAGAATCTCTTTGTATCAGTGGCAGCACTCTCTAATCAGTCATCTCTTTTGTCAAATGATATTACACTTCTTCAACCAACTACAGATGCTTTAATACTTTCCGACGCTATAACAGCTATGTTGCAACTTTCAGGTGATATTGGTGAAATGGCTGACCGTATCGGTGAAATGGCTGACAATATCTTGATCATGTCAGACAATATCGGTTTAATGGCAGACCGTATCCTTGAGACACAAGTCATCCAAAGTGAGAACATGATACTTACGCAGAACACTGTCTTGCAAACACAGACCAATACACTTGCTCTTGTATCTGTGATAGAAACTGCCAGTTATGACCTTTCTTTGGAGACACTGATTACTGAAGGGAATATCTTAGTGGCTAAGATGGCATTGGTAACACTGAATCCCTGGAACATGTCTAGTGAGTTGGAAGATGTTCAAACAGATGTCCATAACTATCTCATTCAGGTAGAACAGTTTAAAGCTTTACTCAATACGGATATCGCTCAAAATACAATCTATATCAACTCAGATACATTGAATTCATTGGTTGATCTTTCTATCATTATGAACTCTATAGGTATAGTAATGGATGCCTATGGAACTGCTATTGAAGCTTCACAACTCTTTACAAGAGAAAGTACACTTCTTGCTGCTATGGACAGTATGCTAGCTCTATCTTCAGATATTGGAAAGGTTTCTAACAATATTTTAGAAATGGCTGACCAAATACTTCTTATGGCTGATAATATCGGTTTAGCAGCAGATCAAATCCTACTTACACAGGAATTGCAAAGTATAAATATCGCTACTACACAAGCCTCTGTTTTGACTGCTCAACAATTGGCTATAGGTATTATTGCTTCAAATAACTGATAAAAGATCATTTATGTTTAGAGAGGCAGGAATTAATGATACTGTCTTAAGAATACATTCAGAGCAAAGCTCTGAATACTACTTCATACTTTTAACAGTAACTCAAAAGCATACCATCTTTTACAGCTTGCATACTCTCTTTTCCAACAAGCCGTTCTACAATGGCAAGCCCGAAACAGACTGCAGTCCCCGGGCCTTGGGAAGTCATGACATTCCCATCAATCACGACTTTCATATCATCTCTATATCCAGGATGGTCTATATCATTTTGTGATCCAGGGTAGCACGTATACTCATTGCCTAAAACACCTGCTTTTTTAAGTACAAAAGGTGCGGCACACATTGCACCTACCACTTTTGTAGCTTTGAACTCTTGTAAGAGCTCTATCACTCTTGCATTTTCAGCCAATGCATGTGTTCCACCCCAACCACCGGGAAGCACCATCATGTCAAAGTCATCACTTATGACATTTTTAATAGAAGTATCAGCCTGTATTGTAATACCGTTTGCTCCCAAGACTAAATTGCCTTGGAACTCATCTTCCAAATATGCTACACGTACCTCTATACCCCCACGACGCATCACATCGATAAGAGCAACCGCTTCAAGCTCTTCAAAACCTTTTGCTATGGGTAATAATACACTTGCCATTTCAACTCCTTATTTTATTTTATATAAAGTATAGCACTTGCTAGCACCATCATCCATAGTGCTTTCTTAATCTATCAAATAATTGTAACAATTTACCTATTAATAAAGAGTCATAAACCCAATGATTAGTTAAATGGACATAAATAAAGAAAAACGATGCAAAAGTACTACAGCATTTAAAAAAAGAACTTATTTACCGTTCTTAAGTGTCACTTTTGCATACATGCCAGGGAAAATATTCTTAGTTCCTCTGTTAAAACGTAT
>JBFEKK010000189.1:0-2514 GCA_041552675.1 Sulfurovum sp. | reverse complement strand
TTCTATCAGATCAAAAAGTGTCTGGCACCTTGTGAAGGGAAAGTGTCTCCTGAAGCGTATGGGGAGATAGTCACGCAAGCAAAAACATCCATCGTCAAACGTAAAGACCTTATCTCTACTCTTGAAGAAAAGATGACAAACCTTGCTATGCAAGAACGTTATGAAGAAGCAGCGGCTATACGCGATAGTATAAACGCTATCTCTTCACTCACGATCTCATCTAACATCGACTTAGCCAATGCAATGGATCTCGATATATTTGCCATACTCAATGGTGATGAAAGAGGTGTGATCGTCAAACTCTTTATGCGGGGAGGAAAGATTATCTCATCCGCATACTCTTACTTCAGACATACCCATATGTTTGACGAGAATGAAGCCTATAAGCAAGCTTTATTAGAATTTTATACCATCGACACCCCCCATAGTTGCAAACAAATTCTTACTGCCCATACTTTTGAAGACTCGGAACAGGTGGCACATAGCCTTTCTGCCCGTTTTGATAAAAAAATAGAGATACTCACTCCGCAACGTGGCCCCAAAGCCAAACTGATCTCTTTGGCACTGCAAAACTGCGAAGAATTATTGCGTAAAACTCAGAGTGATACTCTCATGGAACAAAAAATAGCAGATCTCTTTGACCTTTCTGTCATCCCTTACCGTATAGAAACTTTCGATAACTCTCATCTTATGGGAGCAGCTACCGTGGGAGGTATGGTTGTCTGGGATGAAGATAAATGGGATAAAAGCGCATACCGACGATACACTCTGCACGAACGCGATGAGTATGGACAGATGAAAGAGATGCTCTCTAGACGTATAGAAAACTTTAAAGAACAGCCTGCTCCAGACCTTTGGATACTTGATGGAGGACAAGCTAATCTCAATCTTGCAAAAACCCTCCTAAAAGAAGCCAATGTAAATCTTGATGTCATAGCCATAGCCAAAGAGAAGCTCGATGCTAAAGCACATCGTGCGAAAGGTGCAGCCAAAGACATCCTCTATACCTCCCATGGCATTCTTGAACTCAAAGCAAATGACAAACGTCTACACTGGATACAGCGCCAAAGGGACGAAGCACATCGTTATGCTATTACTTACCATCAAAATAAAAAACGTAAAGAAGATACCCAAATTTCACTTCTCAATAAAAAAGGTATAGGCAAAGCAACAGTCAAAAAGTTGATCGATTATTTTGGAACGTTTGAAGCCATAGAGAATGCATCGTACGAAGAAATTGAAAAAGTTACGAATAAGAAAATCTCAAACATTATTAAAAATAATAATCCATAATCATACATAATTTAATATTTTTTACTAAAAGCTTCTTAATTCATTCTATTTTTAGTTTATTTGTTATAGAGTTTTATCAGCTGTGTTATGTATTTAGTAGTAGAGGGTATGGATATTCTAGTGCATCTTATATTATACATAACACTACGTTAAAAGCTAAACTCATTGTGAAGTGAGGACAGAAAGCCATGGGTCTCATGAAGATCGCCAGGCTGCAAACAATAGACTTTATGACCGTAAGTTTATTGGGACTACACTTCTTAATCGACACACACTAAAAAAAGGGGGGGAAAAATACTATGAATAGACCTGATCCAATTGATGAAGAGTATATCTTTGAAAAAGGCTTGATTGTTAGCTCTACAGATCTTAAAGGGATCATTACATACGCTAACAGAAAATTTTGTGAAATATCAGGATATAGCAAAGATGAACTCGTAGGTAAAAATCACAATATCGTAAGACATCCAGATATGCCAAAAGCAGCATTTCAAGAACTTTGGGACACGATACAAGGGGGGAAAGAGTGGACCGGTATCGTAAAGAACTTAAGAAAAGATGGCAGATATTATTGGGTTTATTCACATATTTCACCTATAGTCGTTGATGGAGAGACCACTGGTTATACTGCAGCCAGAAGACCAGCATCTGAAACAGAAGTAACTGAGACTATTCCTATTTACAGGGATTTGCTAGAAAAAGAAAGTAACTAAAGAGGAGTCGTCGATAAAATGTACTATATACTAAATGAAACAAATCAAATTATTGCTGCCGATGATAATTTATTAGCACTGTGTGGACTGTCACACATAGATGAATTATCTTTAAAAGTTGCATTAGGTGATACAAAACTTGATCTATCTGAAGAAAATATTATTATTAGTAATAATAATTTTGATAAAACATTTCCTATCTCAAAAACATCTCTTTCAAGTATGCTTGGTCATATCACATTGGTTGAGATACAAGCAGAGGAAGAGAAAGCAGAAGAAGATGATTTATCTGTATTAACACTTGATGATACTGTAGAAAGTATCGCTCCTCTGGATATAGAGGATAGAAGTGAAGAAACAGAAGTTGCTATAGATGACAACGAACTGTTTGATCTTGTAATGGAAGATGAAACAGAGAGTATCCTTGACCTAGAGGATAGAAGTGAAGAAACAGAAGTTGCTACAGATGACAACGAACTGTTTGATCTTGTAATGGAAGATGAAACAG
>JBFEKK010000188.1:0-2531 GCA_041552675.1 Sulfurovum sp. | reverse complement strand
GAGTTTCAAAAAGAGCGTGATGTGGTCGCTGAAGAGAGACGTCTGAGAACCGATAATAATCCTATGGGCTACCTTTACTTCAGGGTCTTTAATACACACTTTACCTACCATCCTTACCACTGGCTGCCTATAGGTTTTATGGAAGACATTCTCTCATGGAAGATAGAAGATATCAGAGACTTCTATCAACGTTATTATCAACCAAGTAATGCCATTTTAGTCGTGGCTGGAGACATCACCCCTGAAGAAGTGTTTAGAGAATCTGAAAAATATTTTGGACACATTAAAAATAAACGTGAGATTCCAATAGTCACTGCTGTTGAACCTAAAGTAGATGGTGCCAAAAGAGCCGTACTGCATAAAGAGAGTAATCAGGTGGATACGCTTGCGATCACCTATTCTATTCCTAACTATGAGCATGATGATCAAGTGGTACTTTCTGCTATCAGTCATATACTCAGTTCTGGGAAAAGTTCTCGTTTTGAAAAAACACTGGTGAATGAAAAGCAACTGGCGAACCAGGTTTATGGCTACAATATGGAACTTGCAGACCCTGGTGTTTTCCTCATCATGGCGATGTGTTCACCCCAAGCATCTTTGGATACTTTGGAAAAAGAAATACTTGCTGAACTTGAAAAGATCAAAAACGGTGATGTCACACAAGCCGAACTTGATAAGGTCAAGATCAACACAAAAGCAGAATTTATCTACTCTTTAGAGAGTTCAAGTTCAGTTGCAGGACTCTATGGAGACTATCTTGTCAAAGGAAATATCCAGCCTTTACTTGAATATGAAGAGAAATTAGATAAAATTACGCTCAAAGATATTAGCGATACCGCTAAAAAGTATTTTGATCACAATTTTTCAACCACTGTGATCTTGAAAAAAAACTAGGATAGTAGACATGAGTAAATATATTACTGGTGCAACCACTGCACTGATTACTCCATTTAAAAATGGTACATTGGATGAAGCGACCTTTGCAACACTTATCAAAAGACAAATTGCACATGGGATTGATGCGGTATGTCCTGTAGGAACTACAGGTGAGAGTGCGACTTTAAGTCATGATGAGCACAAAAGATGTATTGAGATAGCCGTTGAAGTCTGTAAGGGTACTGAAACCAAAGTCCTCGCAGGTGCAGGCAGCAATGCTACACATGAAGCCATTGATATCGCTAAACATGCTGAAGAGTGTGGTGCTGATGCAATCTTTTCAGTGTGTCCTTACTACAACAAACCAAGTCAGGAAGGACTTTACCAACACTACAAAGCCATCGCTTCTGCAGTCAAAGTACCTTTCATGCTCTATAATGTACCGGGACGTACAGGTGTAGATATCTTGCCTGACACAGTAAAAAGACTCTATGATGATGTAGAGAACATAATGGGTATTAAAGAAGCGACAGGGTCTATCGAGAGAACGGTTGAACTTTTGGCTAAAGTACCTGACCTCTATGTATTCTCAGGTGATGATGCGATCGATTTTCCTATTTTGGCAAGTGGAGGAAAGGGAATTACTTCCGTGACTTCCAACCTTTTACCAGATATGAAAGCAGAGCTTGCTCATGCAGCGCTTGAAGGTGACTTTGTAAAATCTAAAGCCATCAATGATAAACTTTTTGAAATCAACAAAGTGCTTTTCTGTGAAAGTAATCCTATTCCTATCAAAGCTGCGATGTACATCGCAGGACTGATCGATACACTGGAATACAGATTACCGCTTGTACCGCCAAGCAGTAAAAATATGAAAAAGATCGAAGAAGTTATGAAAAAATACAATATAGTAGGAGCGTAATATGTCAGAAATGAAAGGTAAAACACTTGTCATCACAGGTGCCACCAAAGGTATCGGTAAAGCAGTAGCCGAAAAATTTGCTAAAAATGGTGTCAATATTGCTTTTACATATAACTCTAACAAAGAGGCTGCCAATGAGATTGCCGCAGACCTTGAGAGTAAATACGGTGTTAAGGCAAGAGCATACCCTCTGAACATATTAGAGCTTGATGAGTTTAAGCCTCTGTTTGAAGCGATTGATAAAGACTTTGACAGAGTGGATTTCTTTGTCTCTAACGCTATGATCTATGGCCGTTCAGTCGTAGGTGGTTATGGTAAATTTATGAAACTCAGACCTTCAAAAGGTTTAACGAACATTTATACTGCAACAGTAGGTGCATTTGTACGCGGTTCACAAGAAGCCGCTGTACGTATGCAAAAAGTAGGTGGTGGTGCTATCGTAACACTGAGTTCAACCGGTAACCTTATCTACATTGAAAACTATGCAGGTCATGGAACAAATAAAGCAGCGGTTGAAGCTATGAGTCGTTACGCTGCTGTTGAACTGGGAGAAATGGGTATTAGAGTCAATGCTGTATCTGGTGGACCTATCGATACAGATGCACTTAAAGCATTTACAAACTATGAAGAGGTCAAAGCGGAAACCATTAAACGCTCAGCAGTGAACAGAATGGGAAGTCCTGAAGACCTTGCCGGTTCTGTCTATTTCCTCTGTTCAGACGAAGCATCATGG
>JBFEKK010000187.1:0-2535 GCA_041552675.1 Sulfurovum sp. | reverse complement strand
GCATCACCTTTCCCTAAAGCCAAATCTTTTTTATAATACGTTACAAAACCAAACCAGAAACGCATAAATGGCTGTACAAAACGAAGTTTATCCTGTACACGGTAAGAGCGTTGCTCTTTTTTGAGTTTATGTTTGGGATGGTTACGCAATGGAGATTCTCTTGAAACTTCGACTTTCAGCACATTTAGGTCAACCAATTCTTGGACGATCTTCTCTCCTAAAGCCTCACTGACTTTTGCTTTTCTAAGTACAGAATAAAGTTTTCCATCCCCTCTGGCTACTGCCATAAGTATTTCACGATACGGACTTTCTAAAAGGTATGAGGGAGAAACAAGTGTTTGAAATTTTGAGAAATTTTGCACAAAATTTGACTCTACCATAGAAAAGACATCATCAAAATAGTCTAATTCTATATTTTTACCTATACCGCCCAAAATAGAGAAATACTCAACAGCCTGTTCTAGTTCCAAGTAAGAAAAATGTCGGTAAAACCTTTGAAATGATGCTTTGATGAAGTCCCTTTATCCATAAATTAAACTATTTTAACATACTTTTATTTGAATTTTTGTATGATTAATAATTAAACAACACCAAAGAGTATTATGGAAACATTTTTTAGCAAATCAGATAAGATACAACATATCATCAAGAGTTTTACCCTCACAAAGACACTTTTTGTTTCATCTATCATCATCGGTGAAGCACATACCGGTAAAAAGTCACTTGTACGATACCTTTTCCCAGATACACCTTTAGTTTCAGGGAACGATCAAAAAGAAGTTGAAGAGGCACTTGAAAACAATGATGAGCTTATCATCACAAATTTTGAAAAGCTCAGTAATCAAAATTCTCTTGATTTTACCAATAAACGTATTATTGCTACAGCAGACTATATGGGTAACCCAGAGGTCATTGATGACCTTTTTGCTTTTATTTATACGATGCCGTCTCTGCAAGAACGTCCTGAAGACATCGAGTATTTAAAAGATCTGTTCATCAAAGAGGCATGTTCTACTTTAATGATAGAAGAGAATACATTTGAATCTGAGTACATCCCTTTGAACCTCACTAAAAACACTAAAAGTCTCAAAAGATCTGTCTATATTCACCTTATGAAACAAAGTATGGATACGCAAGATATAGAAGAGATACTTTACCACTATTTACTAAAACACCTTGATGGTAATGACGCATATAGGGAGCATCTTAGCTTATATGAGAGGCCTCTTATAGAAGCAGGGCTTCATAAATTTGGTTCACAACTGCAACTTTCACAGGTTTTAGGCATTAACAGAAACACACTTAGAAAGAAGATACATGAGCACAACATCGATTGATTTTAAATCTTTTATAGAATGGGACAGCAATCCTTTCATACTTTTTAGTGATGAGGGGAAAATACTCTACCTCAATAACGCTGCAGAGATCTTATTTGGGTATGTCACCAAAAAAGAGCTTTATGATATTGCTTTATCTTATGCCCCTCAAAATTTTGGTTACAGGACTACCACACTGGCACTTAATTATGATACCTATATATTTCACGCGATTACAGTGGGATATGAGAATGAAGAGCAAATTTCCTTACGTCTCTATAACACTCCGCGTATTAAAACAGCGCGTAAAATTGAAAAAGATAAACTCATTACCACAGATATCAACACCTTACTTGAAGCGAATATAGCACTTTTTAGAACAAAAAATACCAATCCTCTTAAGCTTTTAACCGATCAGGATTTACCTGCATTTAAAATAGACCAAAATAATTTTTCTAAACTTTTAAGAAAAACACTGAATGCATTTAGAGCTTCAGACTCCATTGATATTTCTCTTAAACTACTCTTTGGTCAGCATGTCATTATAGAAAATACAAAAGTGCCTATCGCTCAACTTTCTATACTTGCCAATGGACGCTATGCAGATACAGATGAGGAGATATGTACGCATGCAGAAGTGAGCCAAATTAAATGTATTCTTAAAGAACACTCTATTAAACTTGAAATACCTCTTATTCAATAAGCAACTCTATTGATTAAAAATTAATCAACTACCCGCGATAAAAAATTATCATACATGTTACTATTGTCTTGTAAAAATAAATTTAAAGGAAATAGCATGAAATTAAAACTTTCGGCTCTAATGGCAATGTTTTTGCCTATCTTCGCTTTCGCAGAAGATAAACTGGACACAGGTGATACAGCATGGATGATGGTATCAACAGCATTTGTACTTCTTATGACACCAGCAGGATTAGCACTTTTTTATGGTGGTATGACAAGAAGTAAAAATGTATTGAATACTTACGCTATGGTAATGGGTGCATTTGTACTTGCATTTGTAGTATGGATCATTGCAGGTTACTCTATTGCATTTGGAACAAATGAAAGCGCTATGCTTCAAAATGTTTTTGGTGGATTTGGTAATGTTATGCTTGACGGTATTAAGTGGACTGACCTTTCTGGTACATACCCTACTTATGTATTTATCGCATTCCAAGGTACATTTGCTGCGATTACTGTAGCTATCGCTTCAGGT
>JBFEKK010000186.1:0-2546 GCA_041552675.1 Sulfurovum sp. | reverse complement strand
TCCATGTAGATAACTTTTTTCAGGAAGTGTAAAAGCATAAAGTTCTTTCACCCGTGCAGGTTTGAAATATGACTTCTTAAGTTCCATATACCCATAGATATTTTCCCTATCTCCACACATATCAGGAATATTAACCTTAACGTCTATTTTTCCTTCTGCAATATCAGGCTGACCTGCAAGATATAACACTTCAGAGAGTTGCGCATCTTTTATGTGAAGTAAAATTTGCTGAGGAAGGTCGTCAATAATGTTCAGGCGATAGTCCACTTTTCCATTAAATGCAGTACCTTTCCCTTCGACATAGACCTCTTCAGGCATATATTTGAATCTTCCTGTGATATCTATGTTTTTTAACTTCTTGTTTTCATATTTAAACTTATCGGTTTTTATATGATACATACCCTCATAAGAATCATTCAATAGATCGTACTCTGATACTTCGATACTCACTTGGGCTTGCTTATTTAGACTAAACTCTAAACTTGATGTTCCATATTCAAGGTCAAATGTATTGATATCAACAGGCATGCCTATCTTTTCTTCTAACCCTTTCTTGATGTAGGGCTCTAGGATGCCACTACCTATTGGACTAAAAGTAATAAAATAGAGGCCCACAATGATGAGCAACAGAAATAATAGTGTCGAACCTGTGCTCTTAAGTAATTTATTCATAAACTATTATACTAAAAATAATCATAGAAGTGCTAGAATACGTCCATGCATTTTACGTTTGGTTCACTCTATCTATTGGCTCTACTGTTGCTGTTACCCTGTTTCCTTTGGTGTAAACAATATAGTAAACCCTATTATTTTCCTAAGTTGGCATGGGTTACAAGACAGAGTCCTCTTTTAAGTTGGGAACCATGGCTGAAAATGGCACTCTTTACACTGATGGTCTTTGCCCTTGCGAAACCTTTTGTCTATGATGCGAGTTCAGATCAACATAAAAAAGGACGGGACCTCATTCTGGCTATCGATGCAAGTGGTTCTATGGCACAGAGTGGATTTCATGTCAAAGACCGGTTGAAAACCAAATATGAAATAACCACCGAACTTTCCAAAGACTTCATAGCAAAACGTTTTGATGACAATATGGGAGTTGTCGTTTTTGGTACCTTCGCCTATACAGCTTCTCCTCTGACCTATGACCTGGAATCACTCTCTTATCTGCTTGAGATGACCAATGTCGGACTTGCAGGAGAGAGTACTGCTCTAGGAGATGCTATTATGCAGTCCATCCGCACCCTCTCTTATGGTGAGGCAAAAAACAAAGTGATTATCCTGCTCACAGATGGATACCATAATGCAGGGCAATCCTCACCTAAAGAAGCTGTCAAGAAAGCCAAAGAGCTAGGCATCAAGATCTATACCATAGGGATAGGAAAGAAATCTGATTATGATGTCTCTTTGCTTGAGACCATCGCCAAGCAGAGTGGCGCTAAAAGTTATGCCGCCTCTTCTGCCAAAGCCCTTTCCAAGATATACGACGAGATCAATGCCCTGGAACCCAGCGCGATAAGAAGTGAAAACTACCTCAACCAAAGACTGCTCATACTGTATCCTTTGGCACTGGTGTTTATCTTGCTTTTACTCTGGATACTCGGGACAAGAAGGAGTGAAAAATGACACTTCTTTATCCAAGTTTTTTATGGTTGCTGATCCCTTTGGCCATACTTTTATGGAGCAGTTCACGTAAACTGATAGATCTTGTACATCTCATCATCCTTATGCTTATTGTGCTCTCACTTGCACGTCCTGTCCAAGAAGAAGCGCTGCAAGAAGCAAGCATAGAAGCCAAAGACATTATCATTGCATTGGATGTCTCATACTCTATGAAAGCTACTGACATCAGTCCTACACGTTACGACTTTGCAAAGGAGACCATTGCTGCCCTTCTGCAGGCAAATCCAGGTGACAATATCATGCTCATTGCCTTTACAACCAACCCCTTACTGCTCTCTCCTCCTACTACGGATCATGCACTTATAAACATTGCCCTTGAAAATCTCAATCCAGAGTTCATCCTTACCAAAGGAACCTCGCTTGAAAAACTCTTTAAGAGACTCTCTTCCATGAAGATGGGGTATAAAAACCTCATACTTATGACAGATGGAGGAGAAGAAGAGAATCTTGAAAAGCTGATAACCCTTGTCCAAAATGCGGATATCTCTTTAACTATTCTTGCATTGGGAACGACACAAGGAACCACCATTGAAAACAAAGACGGAAGTCTTCTCAAAGACAAAGATGACAACCTTGTCATCTCTCGTGTCAATCCTCTTTTAGAATCATTGGCATCCTCTGTTTCAGGCTCTTACTTGACTGCCTCCAATACGGCCAAGGCAACAGCTGATAAGATCAATGATGCCTTAAAGGACAATGAGAATGAAGCCCAACGTATACAGAAGATGCAACGGCATTACCTGGAGCTTTATCAGCTACCTTTGGGATTGGCTCTTTTACTGTTCTTTATGGTCCATACGCGTGCTGTCAAATACTTGCTCATACTCTTCACACTGTTAGGGGTACAGGCAGAGGCTTCCATG
>JBFEKK010000185.1:0-2547 GCA_041552675.1 Sulfurovum sp. | reverse complement strand
GAAGAAAAAAAATATATTTTACGAAAGTTCATTCGAACAGATGTAGATAGAAAATTTGAATTTAAAGTACAAAAATTGGCATTTGAAAAAGGTTTAGCATCAGAACCTTTACTTCTTGATGAAGAGAATGCATTGGCCATATCAACATACCTAGAGGGGATACATAAAGATTCATTAGAAAAAAATGACTTGCATCAGTTTGCAGAAGTGTTGAAAAAAGTACATACCTTGAAAATAGAGAATGAACCTCTACTCTTAGAAAGACTGATCGAGACAAAATCAAAAACAGTGCAGGATGCTTTTGCAGCACTAGAGAGCTTCCCATCAGAATATGTATTGTGTCACAATGATCTCAATCCTCGTAATATACTCTTTACAGAAACGATTCAATTGATTGACTGGGAAGACGCAGCCATAAATGACAAGTATTTTGATCTGGCATCGGTATGTGTTGAGTTTGATCTAAACAAAGAAGATGAAGCCTATTTTTTAAAACGCTACTTTATTAGAGAAAATGAAATCAATGATGAAAAGCTCAAGGCGTATAAAATCATTTATAAAGCCTTATGTGTCCAATGGTTTGAAAACTTGGAGAAGAAAAGTTAAGATTAGCAGCCGCCTGATCCGCATGGTGACTGACCTGTAGCAAAAAAACGGGCAGTCACAGTATCCATCGTTGAGATATGTGTTTGAAGCCAAGCAGGCAGAGTTTCTATAAAATAGATTTTTAATGCCTGTATATCTCTTTGTTGCTGCCAATGGGAAAATAGATTACGCATCTCTTGAAGTGCTCTGTCATGTTCCCCTTTATGTGCAAGATAAGGAGGGAAACGCATCTCTTGCATTTTTATCTCCTCATTTTGAAAATGGATAACTGTATGTTCTATCCATTGAGTATAGAGGTCATCTATAACTGCAGCACTCTTTTCACTTCCATCATACGCTAAAATATGTTCAAAAATGTTGTTAATGATATCCACATCTTCTTTGTGGACCTCATTCATAAAGTCCATATCGACTTGTGGTATCTCATCCCATGAAATAAGCATTATAATCCTTTGTATATTGAGCGATGTAATTAATAGAGACCATCAAAAATAATATTGGTCATTTTCCAGTCTAACCCAAATCTTTGCAAAATGATTTTTATCTCTTGGTCATGGCTACCTTTTGTGTAGACATAAAATCTATCGTGAGATATAAATTTTGTTGTATACTCTTCTAACGCTTCTACAGCCTCTTTCTTAGCTGGTTTCTGATGATTGAATGATCTATAGGGATCAGGCTTTTCACCTTCGAGTAGAAGCGCTATGGACGATGGAGTCAAATAGACATCGAGTAGGCCATCTACTACTTGAGACGCAAATCCAGCCACCATCATCCCTAAAGGATTTTTGTCTGGGGCTGCCGAAGTTATTTTGAGCATCTCGGTATTGAATTGTTCTTTCAGGTTTTTCTTCAGTAGATCAAATTCGATATAGGTTAAAAGTCTATCACTGTCTTTTTCTTTGATAGAAGATTTAATGCCATGGATAGTAATGAATGGTCCAGAAGCAAGATACAAACCTAGACCAATAACGATCAAACTGCTGAGAGTAATAATGAATTTTTTCAAAGTGTTCCCTGAGATATAATGAAATTTATTCTACTGTCACAGATTTAGCCAGGTTTCTAGGCATATCTACATCATTTCCTAGTCTTACAGAAATTTCTAATGCAAGCAGTTGTGTCACCACCATCATTTCAAAAAACTCTAACATAGGATGAGAATCATATGTTGTTTGTATGAAATCATCTGCGAGAACAAAAGGCTCTGGAGAGATGGCACAGATAGTCGCATCTCTGGCACTCAACTCCTCTACATTTGATTTGATCTTATCATAGTGCATCGTCTTTGGCATAAGTGCAATGGTAAAAAGTTCACTGTCCGCAAGGGCGATAGGCCCATGTTTCATCTCACCTGCGGGGTAACCTTCTGCATGCATATAACTTATCTCTTTAAGTTTTAATGCTCCCTCAAGTGCAAGAGGAAAGAAAATATCTCTACCGATAAAGAAAAATCCATGTCCATGTAAGTAACGTTTAGAGAGTCTATTTAGTTTGTCATGCAAGGTATCAGTGACTATCAATGCTTTTGGGGTCTGCAGCATTGCTGCGATCTCACTCTTGAGTATCTCTTTTGAAACGGCGCTTTTTTCTTGACCCACATAAAGAGCCAGCATCCAAAGTACCATGGTCTGTGTCGCAAAAGCTTTGGTACTTGCAACCCCTTTTTCTATACCGGCCCTTGTTAAGATGGCAGCGTCACTTTCACGAACGATAGAGGAATTATCTACATTACAGACACTCAGACTCTTCAGTCCTGCACGCTTTGCCATTTTGAGGGCTTCAAGTGTATCTGCAGTCTCACCACTTTGTGAAATAGTAATGAAGAGTGTATCTTGTGTAAGCAAAGGTTCTTTATATCTAAATTCAGAAGCGATCTCTACATCACATCTTATCTTCGCAATACGTTCAAAAAGATAGGCAGAAGCTAGGGCAGAGTGG
>JBFEKK010000184.1:0-2558 GCA_041552675.1 Sulfurovum sp. | reverse complement strand
TTAATACTTTATTAGGTAAAATTCCGCCCGAATACTCTCCACTAAATTTAATTTTGGAAGTAAATTAATCGCTTAGGAATATAAGTATGGAACAAACATTATCAATCATCAAACCAGATGCAGTAGCTAAAAATGTTGTAGGACAGATTCTTGCAAGATTTGAAGCAGCAGGTCTTAGAATTGCAGCAACGAAAAAAACAAGACTTTCTCGTGTAGATGCAGAAGCATTTTACGCTATTCACGCAGAAAGACCTTTCTTTAAAGATCTTGTAGACTTCATGATCTCAGGACCTGTGGTTGTAACAGTACTTGAAGGTGAAAATGCAATGGCTAAAAACAGAGAGCTTATGGGTGCCACAAACCCTGCAGAAGCTGAGCCTGGTACGATCAGAGCAGACTTTGCTGATAGCATCGATGCAAATGCAGTACACGGAAGTGACTCTGTTGAAAATGCAATCAATGAAATTAACTTCTTTTTTGCACAGAGAGAAATTCACTAAGTAAAAAACTATGAAAATAGTTTTTGACAAAATAGGTTCTACAGCTAAACCCATTGAACTGTGTTTGGAGGGTGTTAAGCTGGAAGGCACTTTAAAGAAGAGTGGTTATCATCAAGTAACTTTAGATGCACACATGAGTGGTAGTATTGAGTTGGACTGTGATAGATGTGGAGACACATATAACTATGACGTGGACAATAAACTACAACTTAGACTGAGCGATATAGTATCCGAAAATAAAGATGATTTAGATATAATTGAGTTTTTAGATGGCGAAATAGATATTTCGTACATACTACAGAGCGAAATAAATACATTTAAAAATGCTTATAACTATTGTGACAAGTGTGCCAATAGTGATGAAGATTTTGAAGTAGAATATTAAATAAAATTGTAATAAAGGACATAAAATGGCAGTACCTAAAAGACGTGTGAGTCACACAAGAGCAGCGAAAAGAAGAACACATTACAAATTGACATTACCAATGCCAGTTAAAGATGCAGATGGAACATGGAGAATGCCTCACCACATGAACATGACTACCGGTGAGTACAAAACAACTAAAGCATAATCTTGATGATTAAGATTGCGATTGACGCTATGGGCGGGGACTTTGGTCCTGAGCCTATTATAGAAGGTGTGGTTCAAGCACTGGAAATTGAAAAATTCCTCCCTATTTTAGTAGGTAACACAGAAGAGATACGCTCTTTCCTCCCCCCGTATTATGCAGATAAAGTTGAAATTGTTGAAGCTTCAGATGTGATATCGATGAGCGATCAGGCTACGGATGCACTCAAGCGTAAAGATTCATCTATTTACAAAGCTGTAGAGCTTGTACGTGAGAAAGAAGCATCTGCTGTAGTTTCAGCGGGCCACAGTGGTGCAACAATGACATTGGCTACATTGCGCATAGGACGTTTACCGCATATCTCTAAGCCTGCACTTGCCACATTGATGCCAAGTGTTGTAACGACTAAGACATTGGTACTGGACGTGGGTGCGGTCACAGACTGTACACCTCAAAACCTTTATGAGTTTGGTGCGATGGGTGAAGCGTATGCACAACAGATCTTAGGTATAGCATCTCCTAAAGTAGGGCTTTTATCGAATGGGTCTGAAGATTCTAAGGGGAATACTTTGACGAAGGCAGCCTTTAAACTACTAAAAGGTTTAAAAGGTTTTGTTGGTAATGTTGAAGGTAGAGACATCTTTAACGGTAACGTTAATGTAGTTGTCTGTGATGGTTTTACAGGTAATATTTTACTTAAGACAAGTGAAGGTGTTGTATCGACTATCTTTACACTTATGAGACAACATATTCGAAAATCATTGCCGGCAAAGATCGGTGCACTGATGATGAAAAGAAAAGTGTTTGGAAATATGAAAAAGCAAGTTGACTATGCAGAGTATGGTGGAGCACCACTTCTAGGTATTAACGGATGTGCTATTATCAGTCATGGTAGCTCTAATGCAAAAGCAATTAAAAATGCTATTTTCCAAGCCCTCAGATATACAGAATCTGATGTAAATAGAACAATAGAAGAACTACTTTCAAACGATCGATAACCCTTATTACCACGGTATCCGTGGTAATTGCATACCACTTTAAATAATCGACACACTTCTCATAGCATTTTAGAATGCTCCTTAGAAAATTATGGTAAAATAAGGCATATAATTTATGGGGTAAGGATAACCATGTCACAAACAAAACCAGTATATGCTTCATTTAGATCTATAGGTGCCTATGTACCTGAAAAGATTTTGTCTAATGCAGATCTTGAGAAGATGGTAGATACTACAGATGAATGGATTGTGAAGCGTACAGGTATTAGTGAACGTCATATAGCTGCAGACGATGAATATACGAGTGATATGGCTGCCAAAGCTTGTGAACTTGCAATAGAGCGTTCAGGTATAGCAAAAGAGGAAATTGATTTAGTACTCTGTGCAACAGTGACTCCAGATTATTTTAATATGCCTTCAACTGCATGTATCATCTCAGACAAGATCGGTATTAGAGATGTTCAAGCGTTTGATATCTCTGCAGCATGTAG
>JBFEKK010000183.1:0-2567 GCA_041552675.1 Sulfurovum sp. | reverse complement strand
GTTAACATTAAAGTAATTCAATATTTGATTTTCTGATAGATGGGCCAGGAGAGGGTAGCTTTTTTTGAGAGCTTTTAATATTTCTTCGTTTCTAACTATATCATTTTTTATAGCTTGAAGGGGTTTTGCTAAGTTCATCACGTTGAAGAGTTAGACCTAGTCCAACTCTCCCGTATAATAAAATTCATCCAATCCATCCAAAAATGCCATGAGTAACTCATCTGGACATGCTCTAAAGTTTTTGTGACTTTCTTTACGAAAAAGGGAAGCGAGTTGCTGTTTGCTGAGTTCAACATCTGCCAGACCAAAGATGATCTCTGTTTCTGCTTCTTTGAGTTCCAGGGCTATACGAAGCTTTTTGAGTATAAGATTATTGGTCAGTTCTACAGCTTCATCATTTGGTTTTTTAGAAGATGGACCTCGTTTAAGCGCGACAAGTCCATCTAAAAATACACCCAATTCTTCATAAGTAGCTACGCTAAAACCATCATCTTGACGACGTTTTAAAAGAGACTCCAAATGTGAAGCATCCATTTTATACTCTTCAAGCTTGTAGGCTTCTAACATTTCTTCTGTTGTGAGATTCAGTGCTTTTTGTATACGGTACAGTATTTCATTTGTTCGGATCTGCATATTATTTTTTACCTGTTTCTTCAGCAAGATTTGCCAATGCTATTTTTGCTTTTGTCAATATATTTAAACAATTTTTGTCTTTAATGTTGTGTTTTAATGACCAGTATTCGGGATTTGTATAGATAATACTTGTTTTACCCTCGTAGTTTGTTGTAACAAGCATACGAAGAGGCAGATCTAATCCCATAGAAGGATTACAGTTCATCAGTACCGTTCCCATCTTAGGATTGCCAAATACCACAACAGTTTCAGGTTTCAAATTCATATTGACATTTCTGGCATTTGCTCTATGGTCCATCGTACTGAAATGTGTGAGACCTTGATCTATGATGAGTTTTTCTAGTTTGGCTACAGAAGTAGAATGGTTATTTTCACTCTCTACGGTTTCAAGAAATGTACCTTTTTTACTATCACAACCAAGTAAAGTAAAACCGACCAATCCAATTAAAAGTAATTTTCTCATCATTGTCCTTTCTTAAACGTTAAATCTAAAGTGCATTACATCGCCATCCTGTACGATGTACTCTTTACCTTCAAGTCTGGCTTTACCAGCTTCTTTAGCACCGGCTTCACCACCATAAGTTATAAAGTCTTCATAACTTATGACTTCTGCACGAATAAATCCTTTTTCAAAGTCATTGTGTATGACTGCTGCAGCTTTAGGCGCTGTCGTACCCTTACGTATAGTCCAGGCACGTACTTCTTTCACGCCTGCTGTAAAGTAGCTCATCAGTCCAAGTTTGTCAAAACCTTTGTGTATGATCTGGTCAAGACCACTCTCTTCAACACCGAGATCTGCAAGCATTTCTTCTCTTTCTTCATCATCAAAGTCTACCATATCTTCTTCTACTTTGGCACATAGTTTGATCACTTCTGAATTTCGTTCTGCAGCATAGGCTTTCAGTTTTTGTACATATTCATTGTCTTCACTCAGACCATCTTCATCCACATTTGCACCATAGATGATCGGTTTTGATGTAAGAAGACGTAAATCTTTGTTCATCGCCAAAAATCCATCACTCTCTTTGTCTTCAAAAGTAGAAACTGGATGGCCTTCTTCTATATGCGCCAAGAGTGCTTCCGCCACTTCGAGTTGTTCTTTTGCATCTTTGTCGTTTCCTCTGGCTTTTTTCTTAAGCATTTCAATACGTTTAAGTACGGCATCAATATCAGCAAAAAGCAATTCCTGCTCGATGATCTCAACATCACGAATAGGATCAATAGAACCTTCTGTGTGAACGATATTTTCATCATGAAAACATCTTACGATATGTAAGATCACTTCCGTTTCACGGATGTTTCCAAGAAATTTATTTCCCAGACCTTCACCCTTACTTGCACCGGCTACAAGACCTGCGATATCAACGAAATCAAGCGTTGAGTGTTGTACTCTTTCAGGATTAACGATCTTAGCAAGTTCATCTAGTCTTTTGTCTGGTACAGGTACGACAGCCTTATTTGGTTCAATGGTACAGAATGGATAGTTTGCACTTTCTGCATTTTGTGCTTTAGTCAGTGCGTTAAAAGTCGTAGATTTTCCTACATTTGGTAGTCCAACAAGTCCGATGCCTAATCCCATGGTATTCCTTAAGTGTTATATATTATTATCGCGATTTTAGCGAAATATTAGTGAAGAAGGGATTAGTTTCTAAGCCAGCGTTTCATCATCTATAAAATGAAACCTATGTAAAAATTATATTTTAATACTTATTTATTATTATATTTAAAATATATGTTATTATATATTATATTGAAATCTATCATGGAAGGTATATTATGGCAATTATAGGTATAGATCTTGGAACTTCAAACTCTGCAGCGGCAGTACTTCGTGGTGGTAAACCAGTTATTATCCCAAGCACAGAAGGGATTAGTCTTAGTGGAAAGGCCTTTCCTAGTTATGTTGCAATTACTGCTGATGGAAATAAACTTGT
>JBFEKK010000182.1:0-2574 GCA_041552675.1 Sulfurovum sp. | reverse complement strand
TATACAGATACCTGCTGAAGAGAATCCTTTTTTAGGTGTACGTGGTGTGCGTCTATTCCATACGCATCCTGAACTCTTGGAAGAGCAACTACATGCGATTTTTCTGGCTGCAGAAAATAAAGTTGTAAAGATCATGTTCCCCATGGTCTGCTCTGTAGAAGAATTCATTCAAACAAAATCCTTTGCTCAAAGCGTAGCCAAAAAATACCAGCTTGATATTTCACACCTTCATTTTGGTATCATGATAGAAGTGCCCTCGGTACTTTTCTTACTGGAATCATTTAATGATGTTGTTGACTTCTACTCTATCGGTACCAATGACCTGACGCAGTACCTTTTTGCCATAGAGAGAACACATCCTCTGCTCAAAGCGGATGAACTCTCTCCAGCAGTATTTTCTGCCATTGAGATCATTCTTAATAAGGCAACCAAACCTGTCAGTATCTGTGGTGAGCTGGCTGCAAATAAAAATGCCATACCCAAACTTTTAAACCTAGGGATGGAAACGCTAAGTGTTTCTCCAAAAAGTATCGCTCAAACAAAAGAGGAAATAAGATATGTTTAATTTACTTCAACGCATCGGAAAAGCACTGATGACCCCTATCGCAGTACTTCCGGTTGCTGCACTTTTACTTCGTTTAGGTTTTGGTGATATCTTTGATGGTCAGATAGCCCTGATTATGAAGAGTGCCGGAGATGCGATCTTTTCTCATCTTGATCTCCTTTTTGGTATAGGTATTGCTTATGGATTAGCAAAGAACAATGATGGTGCCGCAGCACTTGCAGGTGCGATAGGTGTACTCATAGCCAAAGCTGTCTATCTTAGTATAGACAAAGAGGTGAATATGGGTGTCTTTGTAGGTATCATCATGGGTGTAGTTGCCGGTACACTGTATAACCGTTATCATAACATCAAACTGCCAGAATTTTTAGGCTTCTTTGGGGGAAAACGTTTTATTCCTATTGTCACCGCTGTCTCTGCCATAGGAATCGGTGTACTTGCCGGATATTTCTGGCACTTTGCGCAAAGCGGTATCGATATATTTTCAAATGCCATCATCGGATTACATGAGATAGGCACATTCATCTACGGAACACTCAACCGTCTGCTCATCCCTCTGGGACTGCACCATATACTCAACTCTGTGTTTTGGTTCCAGCTGGGGGAATACACTTATCTTAAAGAGGGTGTGGAAGTAGTGGCCAATGGAGATTTGCATCGGTTTTTTGCCGGTGATAAAACCGCAGGTGTCTATATGTCAGGTTTTTATGTCATCATGATGTTCGGTCTGCCTGCGATGGCCTATGCCATCTACCTTAACACCCCAAAACGCTCCCGTAAAAAAGTAGGTGCTATTTTGGCTGGTGTTGCATTTACCTCATTTCTCACAGGTATTACGGAACCTTTAGAGTTTCTCTTTTTGTTTGTCGCACCGCTGCTCTTTGTTTTACATGCCCTCCTTACCGGCCTAGCACTTGCAGTGGCACAGATGTTAGACATTCATGCAGGATTCGGTTTTTCGGCAGGCTTCATAGATTATGTGATCAACTACAAACTTGCCACAAACCCTCTGCTTATCCTCCCTTTGGGAGCATTGTTCTCTCTTATTTATTTTGTCAGTTCCTACTACACGATCAAACTCTTTAAACTCAATATATTTGAAGAGATGACAGAAGACAGAACGGTCAAATCGGATAAAGAAGCAAAAGCGTTTATTGAAGCCTTAGGAGGGGAAGAAAATATTATTCATACCGATGCATGCATCACAAGATTACGTATGCAAGTACACGATAGTTCGCTACTGACAGACGATGCATTTATACGTTTAGGTGCTAAAGGGGTTATACGTCCAGATAGACGCAGTATCCAAGTGGTATTGGGGACGAAAGCAGAGAGTGTCGCAGAGAAGATAAAGGCATTCTTACAAGAAGTCTAACAATTGGTTAAGATTGCATTATTCATATATTAACTTATATACATTATACTTATAGAAAAAACCTTCAGGATATAGTGATGCGTACAGTTGTCTTGTTTTTATTCTCTTTACTGCTGAGCGGTTGTTCTTTGAGCAGCCTGTATGTTCCAGGAGAGATCAACAAAGTCACTGTTGTAGAGTATACGCCTTACATGAAACACCACCGGGCATACTTCACAAGAACAGAATTAGAAACGATCAAAGAGGATCAAAAATACCTCTATTTATATAATGAAAAAAAGAAAGACCTAGGCCTACTTCTCCATCGTAAAAACCAATATATACTCTACAATCTTACGAAACCAGAACAACCAGCCCTTACGCTAGATGCTAATCCAAAGACAACATATACCCATGTACTGAAAAGTTTTAAACGTAAGGGATTTGCTCCCGTAGATTCTTTATATAGTGTGGGGGTTATTGTATCTGTAGCACCGAGAAGATACAAAGGGGTCAAAACACTTTTAGTTGAAGTTCAAGACTATTCACATCTCCAAGATCTCTACAAACAGGCCATTAGAACATACAATGCAAATGGGGTCAAAAATATTCAAACAAAACTACCAAAACAGTTAGTATATGATTATTATAGACGCTA
>JBFEKK010000181.1:0-2576 GCA_041552675.1 Sulfurovum sp. | reverse complement strand
GTACCTGTTGCACTTGGTGCAAATGGAGTTGAAAAACTTTTTGAAATGACATTAAATGATGATCAAAAAGAAAGATTTGAAAAAAGTGTTGGTTCTGTTAGAAGTATGATCGATGTACTTAAAGAGAAGAAATTTTTTGGTTAAAGGTTATAAATGAGAGAAATAGAATTTGATGTTGTTGTAAAGGCAGTAAAAGATATGATCATGCATTGTGGTACAGATCTACCACAAGATACGTATGATGCACTTGAAGCTGCTATGGAGGCTGAAAAATCACCTGTAAGTAAAGAGGTGATTCGTCAGATTCTAGAAAATGCAAACATTGCAAAAGATGAGAAAAGACCACTTTGTCAAGATACCGGTTTGGCAGTATTTTTTGTCAATGTTGGTGAAGATGTACGCATTAAGGGTGGTCTTCTTAGAGATGCTATTAACAAGGGTACTGAACAAGGCTATGAAGAAGGTTTCTTACGTGCTTCTACTTGTGAACCATTCTCTCGTTTAAACTTAAAAGATACAGTAGGGTATAACCTTCCAGCCATTATCCATTTTGATATTGTAGCTGGCGATAAGATAGACATTGAATACGCTGCAAAAGGTGGTGGTTCTGAAAATGTTTCCCGTGCAAAAGTTTTTCCACCAGCTGCTGGTAAAGATGGTATCGTAGAGTATGTAAAAGAAGTCATCTCTGATGCAGGTGGTAACCCTTGTCCTCCTATCACAGTGGGTGTGGGAATCGGTGGAACATTTGAAAAAGCAGTTATCTCTTCAAAACATGCACTCTTTAGAGACTTAGAGACCAAGCATGAAGACCCTGAAATGGCTGAACTTGAAGAGCGTATATTAACTGAGATCAATAATCTGGGTATCGGTGCTATGGGTATGGGTGGAACAAAGACGGCATTGGCTGTACATATAGAGTCTAATCCATGTCATATTGCGTCACTTCCTGTTTCTGTAAACGTTCAGTGTCACTCGTCAAGACATACACACATTACGATATAAGGGGAAGAAATGGCAACGTATACTTTAACAACACCACTCACTTCTGAAGACACAAAAAAACTTGTAGCTGGAGATACTGTTTTACTAAATGGCACTATTTATACAGCTAGAGATGCTGCGCATAAGAGACTTGTAGACCTTATAGAAGCAGGAGAAGAACTTCCATTTGATCTAGAAGGTTCTGTAATCTATTTTGTTGGCCCAACACCTCCTAAACCGGGTGATCCGATCGGTAGTGCCGGACCAACAACTTCCTACAGAATGGACTCTTACTCTCCAACGATGTTAAAGCATGGTTCAAAGGGGATGATCGGAAAAGGAAAAAGAAACCAAGAAGTAAAAGATGCTTGTGTTGCTTATGATGGTATCTATTTTGGTGCTACAGGTGGAGCAGGTGCATTACTTGGTAAACAGATTCGTTCGGCAGAAGTCATCGCTTATCCAGAACTTGGACCAGAAGCTGTAAGAAAGATTACAGTCGAAGATTTCCCTGTAACTGTTGTCAATGACACCAAAGGTAATGATATTTATGAGATGGGTCGTGCGCAGTATGAGGTTAAGGACTAAACCTTGAAGGTATAAAGCTTAAAAAGCATACCTAAATTTAGTAACATTGGATTTGTATAAATGCAGTGTTGCATACTTCCCCCTACATAACTAATCACTTTTTTTAACTTTTTTATCTTAGTAATATTTCATTAACCGAAACATAGTATTATAAGCAATAATGATACTTAAAAGGATCACCTATGGATTATAGAATTGAAAAAGATACAATGGGAGAGATGCAAGTTCCTTCTGACAAATACTGGGGTGCACAAACACAAAGATCATTACATAATTTTGAGATAGGTAATGAAAAAATGCCTCTAGAAGTAGTCTATGGTTTCGCCAATCTAAAAAAAGCCTGTGCTTTGGTCAATCAGTCTTTGGGTCGCCTCAATGATGAAAAAACAACGGCGATATCTCAGGCATGTGATATGGTTCTCTCAGGTGCAATGGATGACAATTTTCCCCTTGTAGTATGGCAAACAGGCTCAGGGACACAGTCAAACATGAATATGAACGAAGTCGTTGCAAATAAAGCAACAGAGATCTTGGGTGGAGATTTTACACAAGAGAATCTGGTTCATCCGAATGATGATGTAAACAAAGGACAGAGTTCAAATGATACCTATCCCACTGCAATGCGTATCGCTGAAGTTGTAGCGGTAACCGATACGCTTATCCCCGCACTAACCCAATTGAAAAATACACTAGATGAAAAAGCGAAAACTTTTTCTGATATTGTGAAGATAGGTAGAACACACCTTCAAGATGCAACACCACTGACACTAGGCCAAGAACTTTCTGGGTATGTATCAATGTTAGAAACAAATATAAAGCAAATCAATGATGCACTTGTATACTGTAAAGAACTTGCAATTGGTGGTACAGCAGTAGGTACAGGTCTTAATTCACACCCAGAGTTTTCACAAAGAGTAGTTGTGCAACTAAACCAGTTTATGGCAAAAAATTATGGATTTGTTTCGCAACCTAATAAGTTTCATGCACTTACAGGACATGATGCT
>JBFEKK010000180.1:0-2587 GCA_041552675.1 Sulfurovum sp. | reverse complement strand
CATTGGATAAAGCATGACTCAAAGTATCTGAATATATATTAATACTCATTATCATAAATAACAATGAGCCGATTCTTCTCTTCTTCATCTTTTTTACTTACGTTTTAATTATCTATTTGTTCTATTTCTATTTTGCTTGCTTCATCTGCACGCAATGCGATAAGCGTTGAACCTACTTCTATCTCCATAGTCTGCTTGGCAATAGAACAGCCTTTGATAAACACTGTTTCACCACGCATAATACCAAAAGAGGTCAATCTGTCTTTTAAGGCTTTTTCTGCATGAATCTTAATGATCTCTGCTTTGTCACCTTTATGTAATTCACTCAATACCATCTTACACTCCTGTAATCATCAACGTCACACGGTACGCGATGAAACTTAATATCCATGCCGTTGCAGTGGTCATAAAGAACAGGTAGACCAGGTATTTCCACCCTCCTGCTTCTTTGGCAAATACCATCGATGCAGCCAAACATGGAAGATAGATCATAACAAATACAATAAATGCTATCGCCGCAGGAAACGGTATGTTTGCCTTTATCTGTGCGATAAGCCCTTCATTTCCTTCATCAACCTCATCCCCAAGAGCATACAATACCCCGAGTGTCGAGACAACCACTTCTTTGGCTGCCAATCCCGTCTCCAGGGCTACAGCCATACGCCAATCAAACCCTAGTGGTGCGAAGAATGGTTCAGAAACATGTCCTATCTGTCCCAGGTAGCTTTGTTCCAATAAGACCATTGAGAGCTCATTGCTGAGTTGACTTTTTAGATCCGCATTTGTTGTTTGTGCTATCTTTGTTTCATACTGTGTTTCAATCATCTCATTTTTAGGATAATTACTTGCAAACCAGATCAGTACAGATGCTGCCAAGATGTAAGTTCCTGCTTTTTTAAGATAAGATTTTGCCTGGCCATACACCGTGTGCCAAATGAGTTTGAATGAAGGCATACGATACTTTGGCATCTCCATTACAAAGGGTTCATCTTCACCTTTAAAGACAAATACTTTAAGTACTTTGGCTGCAAGCAAGCCTAAAATGGCACCTGAGATATAGATAATAAACAAGATATTCCCTGCTTGCTCTTGTGCAAAAAATGCACCTGCGAACAAGACATAGATAGGAAGTCTTGCCCCACAACTCATGAAACCTATAATAAAGAGCGTAATGAGTCTGTCTTTTTCATTTTTAAGGGTACGCGCAGCCATATAAGCCGGTACCGAACATCCAAATCCTGTGACTAGAGGGATGAAACTTTTACCATGCAACCCAAACTTATGGAAAAACCCATCCAGTAAAAAGGCTACCCGGCTCATATACCCTGTGGTCTCAAGTAATGCGATCCCGACAAAGAGTATGAGAATGTTGGGCAAGAACATGATAACTGCCCCCACACCGGCTATCATCCCATCTGCTATCAATGAACTTAACTCACCCTCTCCCAATACCGATTTCGCCTGATCTCCAAGCCAACCAAAAGCTACATCTATGTAATCCATAGGTACAGACCCCAACTCAAAAGTCAGCTGAAACAGCCCCCACATGAAAAACAAAAAGAGCGGTATACCCAAAAATTTATTGATGAGAAGATTGTCTATCTTTTGTGTCAGATTTTTGGCTTTCATCCCTTCCACAGACATCACTTCCATCCTTGCTCCCTTGGCAAAAGCAAAATGTTCATCCGCAAAGATCTCATCCAAGTCTTTAGTGTTATTGTGCAAATAAAGATGGTTCAGACCTTCTCTTATAATAGGTAGCATCTCTATCCAGATAGGTTCATCATGCATTGTTTTATACACATCTGTATCTTCTTGTAATAATCTTACTGCCAAATGACGATAAGGAAGTGTACTTTTATAATTTTTCTCTTTTAAAAATGTAACAATGGCTTCGATCTCTTCTTCTATAGGATCACTGTAGATGACTTTTGCGCCTGTCTCCTCTTTTTCATACACTTCAATAATGGCTGCTTTCAGTGCTTCAATACCTATTTTTTGCGAAGCAGAAGTTTTGATACATGGTACGCCAAGTATGGCAGATAGTTGTTTTTCATCTATCATGATGCCTTCTTTTTTTGCCTCATCATCCATATTGAGTGCGACAACGACTTTTTTACCTGTTTCAAGTAGTTGTGTTGTAAACAACAGGTTTCTTTGAAGATTTGTAGAATCTACAACATTGACGATGATATCGTACTCATCGCTTTGTAAAAAGCTTTTTGTGACTTTCTCTTCTATCGTATATTCCGTTAGAGAGTATGCGCCAGGAAGGTCAATGATATGTACTTCATAGTCTTTACAGGTAACTTCATCACAGATCTTAAATTCTACTTCTGTTTTATCTACTGTGACCCCTGAAAAGTTACCTACTTTCAGTTTTGCATTAGATATAGCATTGATCAATGAACTTTTTCCTACATTGGGCTGTCCTGCCAATGCAATGGTTATCTGTTCCACATTTTTTCCTTATCGTATATTATAAATTATAGAAATGATAATTGTTATCACTTAATTAAAGTCGTGGGAGTATAGTCTACTTTTTCTTAAAAAGAATTAAAATGAGAGTAATTATCAATTAAAAGAT
>JBFEKK010000179.1:0-2599 GCA_041552675.1 Sulfurovum sp. | reverse complement strand
CCGTTATTACGATATTAAAAGTAAAACCCAAAGATTAGGATATGCGGTACTCATTTCAAGAAAAGTGAGAGGGAAGAAGGCTACAGTGCTTTATGCATTTGACAACTGCGGTACCTTGAAGTTTACGGAAATTATGGCATTTGGCGAGCCACCTGAGTATATACCGAACAAAACGTGGATGGGTCAACTGCAGAATAGAGATGCGTCAGCAACACTGACTGTAGGAAAAGATATCCCTACGATCAGCGGTTCTACCCTCTCGGCAAGATCGATCACCGAAGGTGCAAGAGTAGCCAGAGCGATTTATGAAATTGTTTTAAAGTAATATACGATGAAATTTTTAGTAACAAAAGATCTGGCACACTCTACCTTACTCAGTTACTTGATGGGCAGTGTCGTATTTATGATACTCCTCTATCTTGGATTTGATACGGTACTTCATGCATATGTTATCGGTTTAGATATGTATAGTGTTTCTGTGACACTTTTTGGTGATGCAGAGAATTTTGTAGAACCTATACTGATAGATTCACTTCTGCTGCAGGTACATATAGATCTCTTTATGACACTGTTTGCCATTTTGATACTTTCTTCCATCTATATTCGTCTCTATTCAGATAAAGTGATGACCAAATGGGTAGTACACCTTCTGTTTAGCCTGGGGATATTAGCACCTGCAGTACTGCTGCTTGCCTATTTTGTCAGTGCATCATTTACAGCCATGTGGTTGATAAGCTTTGTGCTTTGGCATATTCTTGCAACTATGGTAGCCCTTATGATCTTAAAGAAACTTCTCTTCAAATGAAAAATATAGCACTCTACAGTCTTCCTATAAGATATATGCTTATCTATGTCATTTTGATCTTAATGAGCGGGGTATGGCTCTTTTTGCTTTCACAAGGACTAGACTGTAGTGAGAGTATCATGAATACGCTGAAAAATATTATCATTGCCCCTGCAGATAAAAGTATAGAAGGACTCATAGAAGTAGTTACTCCGCATCTGTTTGCCATAGGTACGCTGATCTTTGTAACCGCACATTTCATGTTATTCAGCACCAAAGTGTCACAAAAAGTTTCTCTGGTAGTGGCAATGATTCTTTTTGTTTTCGCACTGTTTGATATTTTTGCTTACTTTGCAATTACTTTTGGACTGGTGGTATCGGGATGGATCAAACTTGTAGCGATGTCAGTGTTTGTGTTGTTATTTTTGGCCATGCTTGGATTGGTTGGTATATCTTTGTAGTCTAACCACTCTATGGTCACAAGATCTGTTAAATTTCCATAGAGTATTTTTCCTTCTTTATCTACCAACACAAAGCCAATCTCTTTCATCTTTTTTAGAAATGCCAATGCTTCTGTTTTAGGCATGACTGAGAGTGCCGTGGCGTAGGCATCGATTTTGGCATTGTTTGCAGTGGTAAAAAGTGATACTGAAACAAATTCACGTCCTTGTGAAGCTGTTTTTGGATTAATGAGGTGATGTTCTTCTTTAGTGGTGGCAAATCTCCTATAGGTTCCACTGGTAGAGATGGAGAGTTGCGCTTTTTTGCTTTTGACTTTGGCAAATGTCTGTTCAGAATAGGGGGACTGAAGATAGACTTCACAACGATTCAAACATCTGATATCTCCGCTCAGTGCGATTATCCCTTTTGTGATATTTTGCTCATGAAGGTACTGGGCAACCTTATCTGCACCATATCCTTTTCCCATACCACCCAGGTCTATGGTGATGTTTTTATCAGTGATGATGTGCTTGTTATCTATAGATATACCGTGGATATCCAGATGGGCACTGTGTAATTCTTGTTTGGAGGGAGAGTAGGTTTTTTCTTCTCCAAAATGGTAGAGCTTTTTTGAGATTGATCCAATAGTGATATCAAAGTAGCCATTGCTCTCATGATAATAAGATCTTGAAAGTGTAATGGCTTCAGCTAAATAAAGATCATACTTTACATGATGTATTTTGTTAAGTTTTGCCAGTATAGCAGTCTCATCATAGGTAGAGAGAGAATCTTCGATACGCCTTAGCAGTTCAAAGGACTTGGTGATTTCCTGGTTGTATTTTTGAGGTAGTGAGATGCTTACAAAGGTACCCATAAGTACTTGTGTACGTGTTTGCAATCCCTCTTGTGCAAGTAAAAAGAAAGGAAATAAGAAAACAAAGAGAAGTCGCATTAACGCTTCTCTAAAACTTCTATGATTCCTTTAAAATCTTTTTCATGCCCAAAACAGCTGTTGGAATTACACAGCATAAAACCGTCATTGGTGTCATTTTTCAAAAGAGAGAAAGGATGAGAAAGGGTATCTAGGTCTTTAATATGTCTTTTAAGTACATCCTCTTTGGCTTTGATAATGATGTCATCTTTGAGATAACGAATCACCATACGGCTCATACGTGGTGTAGAGATGGGTTGGCGCATGACATCATAAGAGTAGATCTCCAGTGTTTTAAAGACAAACTTTTTATAGACGACATCCACCAAAGAAGAGATACTGTAAAGTACTGAGAGTATGGTTGCAACGGAAGAAGGATAGGAACTGTCATAAATGTCTGCATTGGTTTCAAACTCTCCCCTTGAGAACTTCCATTTCCCTTG
>JBFEKK010000178.1:0-2608 GCA_041552675.1 Sulfurovum sp. | reverse complement strand
CTCTATATGGAAGGTGACTTTGAGAGTGATGAGGTCAATAACCGTTTGGCTGAACTTGAAATGATCTGTGCAGATGAAGACCCTACCTATGAATCTGATGTAAAGATAGAAAAACTGCTTGAATCTTTAGGTTTTCCTGCATCAGAACATGATGAACTTATGTCTTCACTTACGGGTGGGGACAAGTTTAAGATCTTGCTCGCACAGGTACTTTTCTTGAAGCCAGATGTATTGTTACTTGATGAGCCTACGAACAACCTTGATATGGAAACGATCTCTTGGTTGGAAAATGAACTGAAACGTCATGAAGGTACACTGCTTGTTATTTCTCACGACAGACATTTTCTTAACGGAGTCGTGACACACATTCTTGACCTTGACTTCCAAAATATCCGTGAGTTCACAGGAAACTATGATGAGTGGTATATCGCTGCAAACCTTATATCAAAACAGGCAGAAGCAGATAGAGGTAAGGCGCTTAAAGAGAAAGAAGAGCTTGAAAAGTTTATCGCTAGATTTTCTGCGAATGCCTCTAAAGCGAAACAAGCGACAAGCCGTCAAAAGCAATTGGATAAACTGGATGTCAGTGAAATAAAGCTTTCTTCAAGACGCGATCCTTCCATTATGTTTAAGGCACATAGAGAGATCGGTAATGAAGTGCTTGAAGTAGAAGGACTTTCTAAAAGCTATGATGGAGAAACAGTCTTTGAAAATCTTACATTCAAGATAAACAAAGGGGATAAAATTGCCCTTCTTGGTACCAATGGTGTAGGTAAAACAACACTGCTTAAAATTCTTATGGAAGAGATAGAAGCAGATAGCGGAACCTTTAAATGGGGACAGACCATCACCCATAGCTATTTCCCTCAGAATACTACTGATCTAGTGGTTGGCGATGAAGAGTTACCGCAGTGGATACAAGGGTTTGACCCAAAATGGCACATTGATGATATAAGAAAAACATTGGGTCGTATGCTCTTCTCCGGTGAAGAGCAGAAAAAGAAGGTCAATGCATGTTCAGGTGGTGAAAAACATCGTGTTATGCTTTCTAAGATCATGATGGACGCTTCAAACTTCTTGGTGATGGATGAACCGAACAACCACCTTGACCTTGAAGCGATCGTTGCTTTAGGTGAAGCGTTACATAATTACCAAGGCGGTGTGATCTGTGTCTCTCACGATAGAGAACTCATTGATGCATTTGCAAACCGTATCATTAAACTCAATGAAGATGGCACAGTGATCGATTTTGAGGGTGGATATGAGGAATTCGTGGAGCAGCACGGATCGCACTAATCATTCTTTTCTAAACTGATTACGGCTTTTCCAAGCCGTAATCACTCCAGTAAAATCTACTCAATATAACTTCACACTTTCTTCATACTTTTATTTTATACTTCCTCATCTTTAAAAAAGAAAGGATTCAAATGAAAAGATTAACAGCAATTTTACTTTTAGCGGCTGCTTTGGTATCAAATGTATCAGCGCATCACATGGCACAGTCAGATACAGCAGGTATCTATATAGATGAGGATTCACCACATCTTTTGATGACATTTTAATTAAAATTAGAAAGGATCAATATGAAAAAACTAATAACACTATTACTATTGACGATCGGTTTAGCATCAAGTGCATCGGCACATCACATGGCACAGTCAGATACGGCAGGCGTAAATATTGATGCGGATTCTCCACATCTATTGATGACATTTTATTAATCAATCAATTATTCTCCAAAAGCATATCCTTAATGTAGGATATGCTCTCTCCCATCTTCTAAATACAATACAACTATATTAGCTAACTTACTTTTTAGGCGATATTTGTATAAACAGCCTGAACGTCTTCATCTTCTTCCAGTTTATCGATCAGTGTATCGACTTCTTCCATCTGTTCGTCACTGAGCTCTATGGGCGTGTTGGCGATATATTCCAGTGTCGCTTTTTTCACTTCTATATGCATATCTTCCAATGCTTTACTCAGTTCACCAAATGCAGTAAAATCACCATATACTCTCACGATCTTGATATCATCACCCACCTCTTGAGGCTCTATATCTTCTTCTATCTCTTCCAAACCAAAGTCAATGAGTTCCAATTCTAACTCTTCCAAGTCCATATCATCTGTTTTGTTAAATACAAACACACATTTACGTGTAAACATAAAGTTTAGAGAACCGGATGTAAGCATCTCTCCACCGTTTCTAGCAAGTATGGCCTTTACATTTGCAACTGTTCTTGTATTGTTGTCAGTAGCACACTCTACGATCATCTGCACACCATGTACAGCTTTGACATCGTAAGTCAACTCTTTGATATCAGCAGCATCCTTTGCCGAAGCTCTTTTGATCGCTGCATCGATGTTGTCTTTAGGCATGTTTTGCGCTTTGGCATTGAGAATAGCTGTACGAAGTTTAGGGTTCATATCAGGATCTTGACCGCCTTCTTTGGCTGCCATAGTGATGATCTTTCCTAATTTAGGGAAAAGTCTAGACATGGTTCCCCATCTTTTCATTTTCGCTGCTTTACGGTATTCAAACGCTCTACCCATTAGTGATTCCTTACAAATTTAATTGTGTGATTATACTCCTATTTGGCTTAAGTAG
>JBFEKK010000177.1:0-2608 GCA_041552675.1 Sulfurovum sp. | reverse complement strand
TCCTATCAATTGGATGATCCCTCCTTTGACATTAAGCGGCGTAAATCCATTCTCTTCCAATATACGGGATGCGGATACGCTTCTGCTTCCTGTTCTGCAATAGACGATAATCTTTTTGTCTTTATCCTGTTTGAGCATACCTAGGTTTTTACTGAGCGCCTGTACGGGAATAAGAGTCGCACCCCTGAGATGCCCACTTTTATACTCCTGTATAGTCCTCACATCAAGCAGTGTTACATTATCATCATTTTCCAGCAAATGTATGGCTTGTTTAGCATCGATAGATTCAAAATTGGCAAGTATCCATCCTTTAGAATAGGCGAACCAAAAGAGTAAGCCTGCCATGGCTATCCAGTACAGTATATTTATATAGTTTTTAAGAAGATTCACTCTATAAACCCTTATAGTTATTATAATTTCAATTGATATTGTATCACCATTTTCTTTGTATCACATAGTTACATCTAGTTACATCCTAAAAAGTAATCACATAAAGGAGTAAGTCTCCAAAATCTTTTAATCATCTTTCAGATAATATGAAGCTAATATTCTAAATGAATCTCTCTACTGGAAAAAGCAAGTGAAAACTTGATTCAAAGGTGAACTTCAGTGAGAGGAATTGAAAATGAGCTTTGCTTCTTTTCAAAGAGAATTATGAAAATAAAGGGATTAAAATGACTCATGTAATTACAGAACATCCATATTTCGGTGTATTTGTTTTATTTGCGTTGACAGCCGTGGCGTTCCCAGCGACACTATGGGCTGCACGTTTTGTTAGTAGAAAATTTGCACGGCTTGATACGGAAAGACTTAAATTAAGTATATACGAATGTGGACCAGAGGTAACTAAGCAACCGAATACCATTTCTGCACAGTTTTACCTGATTGCACTTTTGTTTATCTTGTTTGATGTTGAGATTATCTTTATGTTCCCTTGGGCAATTGACTTTAAATTGCTTGGTTGGTTTGGTTTTGCTGAGATGATACTATTTATATTACTACTTACGATTGGTTTCGTATACGCATGGAAAAAAGGAGCACTTGAATGGCACAGCATCAAGTAAACTATGCCAGTTCTGCTGGCTTACCGATAGCATTGACTTCGGTAGATAAACTCGTAAACTGGGGGCGTTCGAACTCGCTTTGGCCGCTTACTTATGGACTCGCATGTTGTGCGATCGAAATGATGGCATCGGGAGCATCCCGTTATGACTTCGATAGAATGGGAACGATCTTTAGAGCTTCTCCAAGACAGGCTGATGTGATGATCTTGGCAGGAACACTTTCTAAAAAGCACTCTGAGTTTGCCAGAAGACTGTATGACCAGATGACAGAGCCTAAATGGGTGATCTCTATGGGTTCATGTGCAAATACTGGTGGTATGTTTAACACGTATGCAACAGTACAAGGGGTTGACCGTATCATCCCTGTTGACATCTATCTTCCAGGATGTGCACCAAGACCTGAAACACTTCAGTATGCACTTATGATGCTTCAGAAGAAGATTCGTAAAGAGTCAGCAGACATGAAAAAAAATACAAAGCAGGACTTAACGACACAAACTGGTAAAAGAGCGAGGTTGATCTAATGAGAAAATATGTACCAAAAGATAACGTTCAGGGGAAAGCATACTATACAGATAGATTCTGGGTTGCACCTCGTGTACCTAGATCTGAAGTAGAAGATGCACATTTCGCTTCAGTAGTTGAGGCATTGGGAGAACACGCAAAAGAGTCTTATATAGAATTAGGACAGCTTGTTGTACATATAGATGCAACAAATAATTTTGCTGTACTTAAAACACTGAAAGAAAAATGCGGATATACACAATGTTCTGAGCAATCTGCTGTAGACTATTTGGCAAAAGACGGAGAATTTGAACTTTTTTATCAACTTCTCAATGTCAATGAAGCCAAAAGAGTAAGAGTAGTATGTCGCATTAAAAAGGGTGAAGCAATCGAAAGTATCACATCTCTCTTCAACTCTGCGAACTTTGCAGAGCGTGAAATGTTCGATATGTTCGGTATCAAAGTAAATAACCATCCATTCCTTAAACGTATCATTATGCCAGATGATTGGGAAGGGCATCCTTTACTTAAAACATATCCTTTACATGGAGATGAATTTGCTTCATGGTATGAAGTAGATAAGATCTTTGGAAAAGAGTACAGAGATATCATCGGACCAGAAAACAGAGATCCTGCAAAAGTAGACAGACATGATACAAAACGTTTCTCAAGAGTAGGATACGAAGTACCGTTCGGTGCAGATATTTCTGAAGGTGAAAAAGAACAAGCAGTTGAATATAGTGAAACATTCTTAGTGAACTATAATAAAAAAGCGTCTAAAAAATTAGACGAAAGAAGATAGGGGAGCCAATGCAAGTAGCTAATAAATTAACGCCATTTTTTGAGAACCTCAATTTTGAGCGTGACGACAACACAATGGTTATCAACTTTGGTCCTCAACACCCTTCAGCACATGGTCAGTTAAGACTTGTGCTTGAACTCGACGGTGAGCAAGTTGTAAAAGCCTACCCGGATATCGGTTACCTTCACAGAGGTATCGAAAAAATGGCTGAGAACATGACATACAATGAATTCTTGCC
>JBFEKK010000176.1:0-2631 GCA_041552675.1 Sulfurovum sp. | reverse complement strand
GATATGATAGACTCTGATGGCAATATCACGATAACAAAAGATGAATTCAGCAGAGTCTGCATCGAAGAGACACGAAATTCCCTGTATGCTTTACCTTCTACAAAAGTCTGTTGGATCGTGCTTAAAAAAGAGAATACACTGGCACGTATAGAAGGGAATGCGTACCATTTACCCCTACGCGTAGAAGAAAGAGTTGAAATTGACCCTGTCCTAACGGGGATAGAGCTTTTTGATGTCTACCATGAAAAAGACAAGATCCTGGTACTTATACAGCAGCAAGGTCAAGAACCTATCAGTTTTATGTTACAAGGCATTACCCAGCCTGTGAAAAAGAAAGCACTTGCAGATAAAAATACAACGACTGCTCCGTAAATTCTTTTATAAAATATACCTTTTCCCTCTACAGAATAATCCAATGAACTTTTGCTAAAATAGACAGTATATATTTTTAGAATAAAGGATCAGGGAATGGAAGAGATATATGAAAAGTTAGGACTGTTCTATCTAGGTAAAGACATAGACAAGCAAAGTATGGAGGCTACAGAAGCTCTTACACTGCTTAAAAACAAAAACTTTACCACCCATGCAGCGATCATAGGGATGACGGGCTCAGGTAAGACAGGACTGGGTGTAGGCATTATAGAAGAAGCTGTCATAGATAATATTCCTTCCATCATTATAGATCCAAAAGGAGATATGGGAGACCTGTGCCTTACCGATCCAAGTTTCTCCTCCAGCTCCTTTGAACCATGGGTAGCAGATGAAGTAAAATCCAAAGATACAGATCTCAATGAATATGCCAAGAAGATATCTTCTATGTGGAAAGAGGGTATAGAGAGTTGGGGACAAAGTGCACAGCGGGTACAAAAGTTTCATGAGGTGAAAAAAACCATCTATACTCCAGGAAGTTCTGCGGGGGTCTCCATCAATGTGATGAGTTCACTGGAAGTTCCACCTGCCGAGATCATGGAAGAGAGCGACACTTTTGCTTCGTATTTAAAAAGCACAACGACATCATTACTCTCTTTAGTCGGTATCAATGCCGATCCTTTAGAGTCCAAAGAGTATATCCTGCTTGCACAGATCATTACAAAAGTATGGTTAGCGGGTGAAGATCTAAGCATAGAAAGTATCATAGGCAAGATACTCAATCCTTCTTTTAAAAAGATAGGGGTATTGTCGTTGGATGACTTTTATCCACAAAACGATCGTTTTAAATTGGCTAGCAAATTTAACGCGCTTCTTGCAAGTCCGAGTTTTTCGCTTTGGTTGCAGGGGGAGAGTTTGGATATCCAAAAACTGTTGTATGATGAAAACGGTAAAGCCAAAGTAGCCATTTTTTCTATCTCTCACCTCAATGATGATGAACGTATGTTCTTTGTCACCTTGCTGCTCAATACATACATTGCATGGATGCGTCGTCAAAGTGGTACCTCTGCACTGAAAACACTACTCTATATGGATGAGATCTTTGGATTCTTCCCTCCTACCAAGAACCCGCCAAGCAAAGAGCCTATGCTGATTCTCCTCAAACAGGCAAGAGCTTTTGGAGTAGGTGTGGTGCTGAGTACACAAAATCCTGTAGATTTGGACTACAAAGGGCTTTCGAATATAGGAACATGGTTCATCGGAAGATTGCAAACAACACAAGATATAGAGAGAGTAATTGACGGACTTGAAGGAAAAGTGGGTTCAAACTTTGATAAAAATGAGATCAAGAATCTCTTGTCAAATCTGAAAAAGAGAACTTTCTTCCTTAAAAGTGCATACCTGGATGATATTAGGCTCTTTAGTACACGCTGGGTGATGAGTTATCTTAAAGGACCGCTCAAAAAAGATGAGATATCTATACTCATGCAGGGGCAAAAATCGATACAGAAAAGTGAAGCACAAAGTGTAGAGAGTATAGTTCAAAAGTCCTCTAAGTTAGAAAGTTATCAAACGATTGATGAGTCTATTCCTCAATACTACGAACCCGATGCATCAGGACAAAATATATTTTCTCCCACCTTGGGGGCCAAAGCAAAAATACATTTTTACCAACAACGAAAAGGTATAGATTGTGAAAGAATGATCGAACTCTATGTACCACTGGATGAAAAACAACAGCGCATTGCATGGGAAGAGGCGGTAGAGGAAGCACTTGGATTTGGCAGATTTCCTCATACGGCTCCTTCCAATGCGAAGTTCCATCCTCTCCCTGATATTGTTTTGGAAGATAAGAGATTAGCAAATGCAGTCAAAGAACTGAAAGAGACGCTTTACCGTGAACATGACTTGAAACTGCTACGTTGTCTCTCTCCTAGACTGGAATCCAAGGTAGATGAATCACGTACTGATTTTATTGTCCGTTTGCAAGATGGGTTGAATGAAAAAAAAGAGATGGAGATAGAAACACTTCAAATACGTTACGGTAAAAAAGAAAAAACACTTTTAGAAAGACTCTCCCGTGCCAAAGAGCGAGTAGAAAAAGAGGCATCAGATTCTACAGGATCGATGATAGAAGCAGGGATCGCTGTCCTTGGTGCCCTGTTTGGACGTTCCAGTCCGACAAAGATAGGCCGCGCTGTAAGTAAAGGAAGCAAGATACTTAAAGAGCGTGGAGATATGAGCAGGGCAGAAGAACGTATG
>JBFEKK010000175.1:0-2651 GCA_041552675.1 Sulfurovum sp. | reverse complement strand
CCTTTTGATCGTTTTTTCAAAAGCAGTAAAAGCTTCATTCGATGTATTATAATATTTTTCAAAAAGATGTACGATCGTTTCTGTATCTGTTTGACTAAGGAATTTTACACCTTCATTTTGCAGTTCATTTTTAAGCTCTTGATAATTTTCAATGATTCCATTATGTACAACATAAGAGTATGCACCTAAGTGTGGATGTGCATTCAGTTCTGTTGGTTTACCATGGGTAGCCCATCTGGTATGACCTATAGAGATACCAAAACCTTCACTTTGATATTTTTTGGTTTTTTCACGTAAATTGTCCAACTTACCTATGGCTTTATAGTCATGAAGTTTATCACCTTCAATGACAGCGATACCCGCAGAGTCGTATCCTCTGTATTCAAGCTCCTGTAAGCCTTCAAGTAATATCTCTTTTTTCTCTTTTGGTCCTATATATCCAACGATTCCACACATCTTATTTATTCCCCGTAAGTTTATTTATTATAGTATCGACATTATGACAAAACTTTCCATTCTTTTCGATGAGGAACAAGTCCCTTACGCGGCTTTTAAGTGTATGAATTTTGGCAGTAGCGATGTCAATACCCATCTCATCAAAGATATTGATAATATAAGCAAGCAAACCTTTCTGGTCTTTACAGTTTAGATACATAACGGCATAGGTTTTAGAGTGTTCGCAATCGATCTGAAGTTCATCTTTTTCTATAATAGGTACAGTAAGGGTACTCTTTTTTGTATCATCAAAGGAATCATGAAGAATCTCTTTAATACGTGGCACCTCTTCAGAATTCACTTTGGTAGAAAAATCTATTTTAAAATATTTAAGATCATCAAAAAGTTTACATATATCCATATGCACCACACCAAGTGTTGAAAGTTTCCCTAAAAGATAAGAAATATTAAATGGTTTTCTACGAGTCACTTCAATAGTCAAATAGTTTACATTGCTTATTTTGAAAGTATAATCTTCGGTGTTAAAAGCTTTTTGGCTGATAGAAACTATTTTTTGTGGCCCATAACGTAAAAAGAGTAGATCAGAAGGAATCTGCAATACTTTTTTCTGCTCTATTGGCGTAAATGTTTTGAATACTGCATTCCGTTTGAGTGTCTGTTCTTTTTTAAGTCGTTTGGCTGCTTCGTCCAGCATGGTCTTATTATCTAATATCTCCAGTGATTGTTGATAAAGTGCTCTGATCAGCTTTGCATTAAATGAATTATATATGCCTTCACCTACACCATTCATATCTGCATAAGTAAGTATATAGATGAGATCCAAAAGTTTCTTGGTCTGAAAATGTGAGGCAAAATGTACAATCGTTTTTTCATTATAAATATCTTCACGCTGGGCTACTTTGCTCATCAATGTATGATATAAAATGAGTGTCTCACCCATAGCAATATGTTCAGGATCTAAATGCAGTTTCTCTGCAAAAATTTTAAAGAGAGATGCACCTACAAGGTGATGGTCACGTTCTCGTCCTTTTCCTGCATCATGCAAGAAAGTGACAATTTTGAGCATTACTTTTTCTTCATCGTTCAATGCTTCAAAAAGTTCTTTGATAAAAGGATCATGTATATGTTCCAAATGATACATACAGCGTATCGAGTGCATATCAACTGCAAATTGATGGTATCCGTCAAATTGGGGAAGATCAATCGCTTTTCTCATGGGTGGAATAGTATAGCCCAGGAGTCTTGCATAAGAGAGTACCTTGAGAGTAGAGTGACTGTGTGGTTGATGGAATATACTCTTGATCGTCTGATAGAGCAGTTCATCAGGACGTTCCGGCTTTTCTGTAGCGATTAACTTTTGTATAAAAGTAGGGTGGGCATAAAAAGGTTTTTTTGCAGATGCAGAGAGCTGTTGAAGGAGTGTATTAAAGTTTTGTTTTCCTTTTTTTGGGTAAAGATAGTTTTTTTCAGGATCGTCTGTAATGTAGTCTTGGGTTAAAATATTGAGCCAGATAGTACTGTAAAGCCTGATGATCTTTAAACTTTCAGTCACTTTTCTGGCACATTTCATTTGACCTTTTTGCCCTTCTTTATAACCAAGTAAACGAGCTATATCTGGGATAAGTTCAAGACGTAACTGATCTTCCTTTTTGCGTGCCATCAAGTGTAAAGCGGAACGTACACGGAAAAGAAATTCTAATGCGATCCGGAAGGAACGATATTCTTTTTCATCTACCACACTATCAGGAAGATTTTTAATATTCTCAACGTTATAAAGTATCTTTCCTATCCAGAAAACAAGGTTCGCATCACGAAAACCACCTGACCCTTCTTTAAGATTTGGCTCCATAGTAAGGGGGAATTTACGGTGTTGTAGTTCTCGTTCTTCTAGCTTAAGTTGTATGAATTCTTTTATATTGTCATGACGAATTTTAGAGATCTCATTTTGTGTTTCCATCCAAATAAAAATGGAACCTTCTATCATACGAGATTCAATCAATGCTGTTTTGATCGTGATATCGGTTTTAGATACTTCACAGAGGTCATCAATAGTGTGTACCCTATGTCCTAGTTTTAAGCCTGTATCCCAAAGTATATAGAGTATTTTTTCGATGATCTCTTTTACGTTGTAAGCAGGAATATCCTTATAGACCAGCATGAGGTCTATATCGGAATGTACACATAGCTGTTCTCTT
>JBFEKK010000174.1:0-2652 GCA_041552675.1 Sulfurovum sp. | reverse complement strand
GGGTATGTAAAACTCATGGGTCTTGATATGAGTGAGTTTAAAGAACCTAGTGCGTATCCCACACTTAACAAACTTTTTACTAGAGCATTTGAAATACCAAGAGCCTTACCTGAGGACCAAGATGCATTGATCTCTGGTGTGGATGCGCTTATCACTGATGCCGGTACGATCAAAGAGGGGAAAGCGTATCAGATCAAAGGGATGAGTTACTCTATTGAAAAACTTTTTGGTGAATACCATCAAGATGCAGTAAACAAGGTAGAAGGAGGAGAGTTTATCAACTTTTATCTTTCTCCGAAGGATTATCACCGTTATCATATGCCAATGAGACTCAAAGTGAAATCACTGACACATATCCCTGGAAAACACTATCCTGTGAACTTTCCTTTACTTCGTCATAAAGTGGACCTGTTCATTGAAAATGAGAGAGTGGTGATAGAGTGTGAAGATGAAAAGGGCAGAACACAGGTACTGGTTCTTGTGGCTGCATTGAATGTGGGGCAAATGGTTGTGACTTTTGAAGAGAAAGTGAGAACAAACTCAGAGATAAGAGAACCAGTTCATTATGAATATGAAGATTTTTGGGTAGAGAGGGGAGAATTCTATGGTTGGTTTGAGATGGGTTCTACTATCTTGACCTTTTCAGAAAAGGGTAGTATCTTCCCAGAAGTTGCTATCAACCAAAAAGTAAAATTTACCGATATTTTAGGTAAAGTACTATAGAAGATTACAAATAAAAGGAACATAGTATGCAAATTAAAGAGATAGAAGAGTATGCACAGGTTCGTGCGAAAGCAAGAGCTTACCTTTGTTATATCATAGGCAGACATATTTCTCAAACTATTATAAATGGTGATGTTACTACGGTACTTGCAAAGTTAGAACCGCTTAATGAGAGTATCACTAATGCAGAAGCGATCTATGCACTTGACGGTAAAGGTATACAGATCACTGAAAATATCTCTAAGGATAAAAAGATTAGAGGGATTGGTAAAGGTGAGGACAGAAGTGATAGGGCTTATTATTACAAAACGCAAAGAGAGCATCGTTGTACCCTAACGGAACCCTATCCATCGAATGTGAGTAATACGATGGTTGTCACTGCATCATTTCCTATCGTAGATGAAAAAGATAATTTGATCAGTATTATTTGTGTAGATATCACTTTGGCAAATATTTTACGTATGGTGCACCCAAGCTCTATTGACTCATTTTCCGGAACATTAAGTAAAATTGCATATACGGCTTTCTCTTTAGCACTTGCAGGTGTTTCTCTTTTACTCTTTGTCAAAGGTATTAGTGCATTTTTACATTTTGGAATTGATTTTGCTGCCCTAGATATCAATGAAATGTTTAAAGCAACGATTCTTTTGACCCTCTCTCTGGCTATTTTTGATCTGGTAAAAGCGATATTTGAGGAAGAGGTTTTGGGTAAAGAGAAAAGAGAGGGTGCAGGTGAGGGACACCAGACCATGATACGCTTTTTAGGTTCTATCATTATTGCGCTATCCATTGAAGCCTTGATGCTTGTATTTAAGTTTGCACTTACAGATCCAGCTCAGCTTGAGTATGCCGTATATCTTATTTCTGGTGTCGCACTACTTTTAGTGAGTCTTTCTGTTTATGTTAAGTTTAACCAATCATTAACTAAAAATAGAGAGAAGAATAAATAGTGGATAAAAAACTGATCATTTTTGATATGGATGGTACCCTGGTCAACTCTTCGTTGACCATAGCCAATGCTATCAATTATGTACGTAAAAACCTGGGTTTCGAACCTATGGAACAAGAGTATATTTTAAGATTGGTGAATGACCATACGATTAATCCTGCACAAACCTTTTACCATGCAAAAGTATTTGACAGGGACCATGAAAAATGGTTTTCAGAGTACTATACGAAAAACCATGAGAATGAATTGGTACTGTATGATGGTATTAAAGAATTGCTTGAAAGTCTTAAGAACAAGGGACACGATTTGGCAGTAGCAACCAATGCTTATAGAGGTTCAACGATAGAATCACTTACACACTTAGAGGTCTATGAGCATTTTGATACAATTGCCTGTTATGATGATGTTAATGAAGGAAAGCCTCATCCAGCGATGCTTCACAAGATATTGGATGAGTTGAAACATAGTAGTCATCAGGCACTTTTTATTGGAGATGGTCCACGTGATGAGATAGCAAGTAAAAGAGCAGAGATAGACTATATTATGGTAGACTGGGGTTTTACAGACCATACAGATGCTGTAAGTAGTGTCGATGAGCTGCATAACTTACTGCTAAGTTGAACAATCTAATTTTACCAATATCTTTATTCTTTAGAGATCTTACTTTTTAAAAACAGTATCAATGCAACCATGAGTGCAATACCCGATACGATCAGAAAAAGTCCTTGAATCCCATATATGTGTACAACAGGCTCCAAGAGCAACGGAGAAGAAAACTGTCCTAGAAAGAAACTTGATGCAAGTACGCCTGAAGCCTTTCCCCTTTTGTGGGCCGGTACTTTCGCAAGAAACCATGAATTGGTATTGACAAGAATCAGGCCAAATCCGATACCTATAAATGCTGTACTGTAAAAGAGTTGTGCAATGGAATGGGCTTGAGAAATAATGAACAGACCTATCCCAAAAAAAATAAACGTAAT
>JBFEKK010000173.1:0-2664 GCA_041552675.1 Sulfurovum sp. | reverse complement strand
GGTGAAAAGTCACGTATCAAAGAGATAGTGAAAGCCTGCCAAGATAGAAACCTACCCATACGTATAGGGGTGAATGCGGGTTCATTGGAAAAAGAGTTTGACCAAAAGTATGGTGCAACAGCTGAAGGTATGGTCGCGTCTGCAGAGTACAACATTAAATTTTTGGAAGATCTAGGATTTACAGATATCAAAGTGTCACTTAAAGCTTCTGACGTAGACCGAACAGTGGATGCCTACAGAATGCTACGCCCTAAAAATGACTACCCTTTTCATTTGGGTGTGACAGAAGCAGGCACTATTTTCCATGCGACGATCAAGTCGGCTATAGGACTGGGTGCTTTGTTGCTTGACGGTATAGGGGACACGATGAGAGTTTCCATCACCGGTGAACTTGAAGAAGAGATCAAAGTCGGTAAAGCCATACTCAAAGACAGTGGCAGAATGAAAGAGGGCCTGAACATCATCTCTTGTCCAACCTGCGGACGTATAGAAGCTGACTTGGTAACAGCTGTAGCCGAAGTAGAAAGACGAACAGCACACATCAAAACACCTATGGATGTTTCTGTGATGGGCTGTGTGGTCAATGCCATTGGTGAAGCCAAACATGCTGATGTTGCTATAGCGTATGGCAAAGGTTCAGGACTGATCATGCTTAAAGGGGAAGTGGTGGCAAGACTCCCTGAAGAAGAGTTGGTTGAGAGATTTGTGCAAGAAGTAGAGAAATTCGCAGAGGATAATAAATAATGGAAAATATGTACAATCTAAATATCGAAAGGGCAGTACTCTCTGCAATTATTTTTGATCCTGAAACCTATGAGGAGATCGCGGCGAAGTTAAAGCCCCATGATTTCTACTTGCCTTTTCATCAGCATGTTTTTGCTGCGATGGAAGAACTCTCTGTAGAAGAGAAGCCATTGGATGATGAGTTTTTACGTTCAAAACTCAATTCCATGGGTAAGTTTGATGAAGTAGCGATGTTGGATCTGCTTTCAGCAAATCCTATTACCAATACAGCGGCTTACCTCAAAGAGATCAAAGCAAAATCAAGTAAAAGGGCTTTGGCTACACTTGCTACAGAGATCAAAAAGGTGACTATAGAAGATGATCTTCCTGCTGAAGAGGTGATGAATCTGGTAGAGAAAAAGCTTTATGAGATCACACAAAACTCAACATCAGATGACTTTAGAGAATCTAAAGAGATCACTTTAGCCATGATGGCGGAAATAGAACGTCTCAAAGCGCTTGGAAATTCTAAACTTATCGGTACAGATACAGGGTTTAGAAACCTTAATGATAAAACGTCAGGATTTGGTAAAGGGGACCTGGTGATCATCGCTGCGCGTCCTGCGATGGGTAAAACAGCATTTGTACTCAATATGGCACTCAAAGCGATAGAGCGTAATGAAGGGGTGGCTTTTTTCTCACTGGAAATGCCAGCAGAACAGCTTATGCTTAGACTACTTTCTGCAAAAACTTCCATACCGCTTCAGGCATTGAGAGTCGGTGACCTTAAAGACGAACAGTGGAGTGATCTTTCTGCTGCGACACAGGATCTCTCTTCAAAAAAACTTTTTGTAGATGATGGCGGATATGCAACCATTCACCATGTGCGCAGTAAGCTTCGTAAACTGAAAGCACAACACCCTGAAATTTCTGTGGCCATTATAGACTACTTACAGTTGATGAGTGGTGAAGGAAGAGAAGGAAGACAGCAGGAAGTTTCTGAAATCTCGAGAGGGCTCAAACAGTTGGCCAGAGAACTGCAGATACCAATCATCGCACTCTCTCAGCTTAACCGTGGAGTGGAAAGCAGGGATAATAAACGTCCAATGCTCTCTGACCTGCGTGAGTCCGGAGCTATAGAACAAGATGCCGATATCATCCTTTTTGTTTATCGTGATGATGTGTATCGTGAGGCACAAGAGAAAGAAAAAGAGATGAAAGCTAAAGCTGAAGGGAAAGAGTACACATCTGGGTTTAGAAAAAAACCTGAGGAAGATGCGGAGATCATCATAGGGAAACAGAGAAATGGACCTACTGGTACCGTCAATCTTATTTTCCAAAAGAACTTTACACGTTTTGTGGATGCGCCAACAGGCCCGGCCTTCGAAATTGAGTATGAAGATGCTGATATTCCTATGAATACGGGACATATCGAGTTACCTGCTATATAGGGTGCAATAGAATTTTTCTACGCTACCACTGAGCTCTTGTACGACTTGGTATAAGTGCCTCACTTGCACTAGAATTTATCTGCTCTAACTAGAGTTCATTTTGAAGGAATTTCTGTGCAATTAGAAAAACCAAAACTATTCCCCGAAAAGAAAACATTTATTGGGGTGATACTCTTTTTCCTACTTGTGTTACTTATCCGGTTCTTTTTCGAATATCAAACTTATCAACATTTCATTGCAAAGCCTTTTTACTATACCCATGCAAAAGTATTGAATGCTTATAAAAAGTCTAAAGGAAATCAACGTTATCAAGTACTTAAGCTTCGAAGTGAAGAGGGTTTGACTTTTTATACAACGAACTACAGTAAAGATAATTTCAATCACAAACGTCTGCGTCTACAGATATTTCCAAATAAGAACCTATCTTTTAGTGACTATCTAGGTACCTTTTATGTGAAAAGTCGCATTAAAGAGCAAGAGCTTCTCCCTG
>JBFEKK010000172.1:0-2668 GCA_041552675.1 Sulfurovum sp. | reverse complement strand
GTCCACCCTGTAAGCGGTGAAAGAATGGAGTTTGTCGCCCCACTTTTTGATGATATGAAAATGTATATATCTAAAAATTTCGATCAAGGTGAAGTAGATGAAAAAATCGATCCTCATACTCTGGGTACTCTCTTTAATAACCTTTAATGGGTGTGGTGCTGTGAAGGGATTGATGACCTATGGTACAGACTCTTCATTAGAAACTATTGAACAAGTACATGCTTTACCTAGGATGAACTCCGTAGGTTTTGAATGGAAGAAGATAGAAGATCACCGTATACATGGTGTCAATATTTACAGAAGTGATGCTTGGAAAGAGTCACAAAATTTTCAACGTATAGGTACTGTGGGTAATCGTTATGCAACACATTTTGTGGATACGCATGTAAATGCAGACAGCACCTATCGTTATACATTTAGTACATTTTCTTTTGGAAAAGAGTCTAGACGCAGTAGGCCGATAGAAGTAAGAACACACCCTGCATTTTCGGCAGTCTCTTTCGTGAAAGCCTATAGAGTAGCACCCTCTGTGGTAAAACTTTTGTGGAAACCGCATGCAAATCCAAGTATCAATACCTATATCGTAGAGCGATCAGTGGATGGCTCTGAATGGAAGTTTGTCTCACAGGTACAAGGGCAATTGATGGCTGAATACATTGATACTTTTGTAAGAAGCGGACATACATACAGCTACCGGATCATCGCACAAAGTTATGACAAAATACGCGCTTATCCCAGCCAAGCAACAAAAATTACATTATAAGCAGGAACAATGCCACACTTAAAAGTTACCCCCTTTGATACTTCTATAGTAGAACAACAGATAGAAAGAAGTCCTATAATGACTTTTTGCGCCACTGCACTGAACCGTAACGATATGCTCATTGGTATTGAACATGCAGGAGAAGAATTTTTACTTCAACTTAAACCGGATGAAAAAGCGTACTTATTAAAATATGACAAAGTGACCAGACCCCTTAAAGTGAACCTGCTTAAAGCGGCATTGGAGAGTGTTTCAAAAGAGTTAAACCTGGATGTGCTTTCTTCAAATATTGCTATATCAAATACAAAGAGTCCACTCTCTTCAGAACATTTTAAAAAAATAGAAGATTTTGAAAATATCACATATCCTAAAGAGAAAATCTCTGTTGAGGTAGGATTTGGGAGTGGACGACATTTGCTTTATCAGGCGAAAAAGAACCCAGATACGCTTTTTATAGGGTTAGAGATTCATACACCTTCAGCACAACAAGTCCTCAAACAGATAGAACTTCAAGCGCTTGACAATATATGGGTTGTGAATTACGATGCAAGACTCTTCCTGGAAATGTTACCTTCCAATGTATGTGAACAGATCTTTGTGCATTTCCCTGTACCTTGGGATAAAAAACCTCATAGAAGGGTGATTAGTCCCAGTTTTTTAGATGAGTCTATGAGAGTGTTAAGAAAAGGCGGACGTTTGGAGCTTCGTACTGACAGTGACAAATACTTTTGGTATGCCTTGGAAACTTTCTTTTCTGTGCCTAAGGTTGAAGTAGAAGTACGTAAAAATGAAGCCTTGGAAGTGACAAGCAAGTATGAGGCAAGATGGCTTAGACAGGAAAAAGATATCTATGATGTGTATGTCAAATGTACGCAAGAATCGGCCCCTAAAGAAGTGACTATAGATTTTAATTTTAATGATGTAAAATATACATCAAATATCGAAGAGCGTTTACCCAAAAAAGCATTGGTTTTTGAAGGGTATTTTATACACTTTGAACGGGTCTACAAAATATCTGAAGAGAGTATACTTATCAAATGTGCTTTTGGAAGTTTTGACAGACCGGAACATAAATATATTTTATTAGAAAAAGAGAGTTGCAGATATTTTGTCTCTCCCCCTGTGAAGACAACAGTTAACTTTCAAGCACATCAAAAACTAGCTGAGCAGATGATGCTCTTTAAAGGAGAGTAGAGCATGTCCAATGTGATTCACGCTTCACATCTTACCCTTACCTATGGAAAAGGGGGAAACGAAGTCATTAAAGATGCCAATTTCAGCATTAAAAAGGGTGAATTTGTCTTTATCACCGGACCGAGTGGATCAGGTAAATCAACGCTGCTTAAAGCATTGTACGGAAAATTGAGACCGAGTGAAGGCAACCTTGTTGTGGGTGGACTTGATCTGGCACATGTAAGTCAACGTAAACTTCAAGAACTTAGAACCCATATGGGTATCATTTTCCAGGATTATAAACTTGTGAATGAATGGACCGTGAAAAAAAATGTTGTTCTGCCGTTAATGATAGCAGGATACGATAGTGAGATACAGGACACTCAGGCACGAAGACTGCTTAAACATGTTAAACTTCCTGATCATGCAGACAAGTACCCATTGGAATTAAGTGGTGGAGAACAGCAGCGTGTAGGTGTTGCAAGAGCATTGGCTAAAAATCCAGTGGTGATATTGGCAGATGAACCTACAGGTAACCTTGATGATTATTCATCCAATGTGATTTGGGATTTGATGGAAAATGCCTGTCAACAACTTGACACAACCGTTTTGGTCGTAACACACAAAATTCCAACGATCTTTTCTTTACCTTACAGACATTTTATCATAGAGAGCAAGGGTGTGTATGAAGTTCATTAAAAACCATCTTATGTTTATTTTGCCGCTTATGGC
>JBFEKK010000171.1:0-2705 GCA_041552675.1 Sulfurovum sp. | reverse complement strand
GTCATAGTTTAAAAAGTATCAAGCTTACGGACATGACAAACATACCTAAGACAAGACCAAAGATGGTGGTATGGTCATTACCATAGACTCTAGCAGCGGGTAAGAGTTCGTCAAATGAGATATAAACCATGATACCTGCGATCACGCCAAAGGTGATCCCCAATGTTAAATCTCCCATCATTGGTACTAAGATAAAGAATCCAATGATTGCCCCTATGGGCTCTGCTAATCCAGAGCTAAAGGCATAAAGAAACGCTTTTATACGATTCCCTGTCGCATGATAAACGGGAAGTGCTACTGCTAATCCCTCTGGAATATTGTGGATCGCTATTGCTATAGCGATGGATATCCCAGTAGTCATATTATTTAAGGCAGAGACAAAGGTAGCAAATCCCTCTGGAAAGTTATGTAAGGCAATGGCAATAGCAGTAAAGAACCCCATACGTGCCAGTGGTGCTCTATGTCTTTGGATAGTTTGTAGATCATCGTTATCTATACTCTTTTCAATATCAAGTGTATGGTGGGGATTGATATTATCGGGAATTAACTGATCAATGATAAATGAGAATGCTATACCGATAAAAAAAGCAACAAGGCCCAAACTTTCACCTAATATCTCTCCATATTTTAACGTAAAAGCATCTTGAGATTTGACAAGGATCTCTACAAATGAAACATAGATCATGACCCCTGCAGAAAAGCCTAGGCCTATGGATAAAAACTTCGTATTTTTTGCACCACCCCAAAAAGCAAGGATAGCACCAAGGGCTGTAGAAAGACCTGCAAACAAGGTTAACAAAAATGCAGGTAACATCTCAGCCATAGTAAATGCTTGCATCTTTCTACTCCACACTTTTTTGTTATTTCAAACTATGACTTTACACAATGAGACACTCTACACCTGTGGCCATAATCTTCAATAATAATTTTTTTAGTTCATACTTTTTTTGAGATCCGCTATAAATTCAGTGATATCATCGTGGAGTGCCTGAAGATCTTCTTCATGTTCTACTTCATCTGCGAGTATTTCAGAGACGATGTCATAAGTAACTATATCTTTATCCCGTGTCATATCTGCCAGCTGTGAATAGACTGAGATAGCACACTGCTCCCCTTTGATTGAATCTTCAAGTATACTCACTACATCAAAATCTTTTGGTTCTTCATATCCACAGTTCGTATGCGTAAACCACTCTTGTGGATGAAGAAGAGGCGTTCCCCCAAGTTGAAGAATCCTGTCTGATACCATATTTGCATGTCTGAGTTCATCTGTCGCATGTTGTGTCAGTTCCGCTATAGCTGCATCCTTCATAATACCCTTGATGACTTTTGCTTCAATGAAATATTGATAATAAGCCAACCATTCGTCCGCATACGCTTTATTAAGCATTGAAATAATCTCATTGATCTCTAAGCCTTTGATAATCGAATTCCCTTTTCTTGCCATAATGTATCCTTTCTTAGTAAAATGAAGAAAATTATCTTCTTACTGTCAGTATAGTATGATGAGCTTAAAGGAAAATGATTATCGTTTATAAAGTAGAAAGAGGGTGAATCATCTATAAGAAAGAAAAATAACGAAGAGAATATGGTGGGCAAAGCCCACTGAGAAGGAAAAATTAGTTTTTAAACCAATTTTTTACTCTGTCAAATGCAGAATCAAAAGTACTTTTATGCGGACGGCTCTCTACACCATAACTCTCTTGGAGTTTTTCGAGGAGCTCTTTTTGTTCCTCATTGATCTTCTTAGGGAGCACCATACGAACTTGTGCGATAAGACGACCTTTTCTTCCCCCATGTACATCAGCCACACCCTCGCCATCGAAGATGAATTGTTCTTTATCTTTGGTGCTTTGCTTAAGCTCCAGTTCCAGTTCACCTTCAAGTGCAGGAATGGATATAGTTTCTCCTAGTATGGCTTGGGTAAAGAACACAGGTACTTCTATATAGATATCATTTCCATTACGGATGAAGTTTTCATCCTCTTCTACGTAGAAAGTAAGGTAGAGGTCACCACGTTGTCCATTTCTAGCTTCGTTTCCATAGCCTTGTGCTCTTAGACGGTTACCTGAGTCTACTCCTGCAGGAATGCTGACAGTGACTGTGTCTTCTTCTTCATGATATCCTTTACCATGACAGCTTCCACATTCCTCTTTAATACTTTGTCCTTGACCATGGCATTTTGGACATGTTTGAGCAAACTGCATAGGGCCTTGTCTCATCAATACCTGACCTTGTCCTTGACAGTAGTCACATGTCTCCAGTTTTGCATCTTTTGCACCCGTACCTTTACAGTCACCACAAGGTGTTTTATAACGGATATCTATCTTCTTTTCACAGCCAAAGACTGCTTCATGAAATTTTAATGGAAGCTCTATCTCAAAATCCAGTGCGTATTTTTGGCCTGGGTCTCTTCGTGTTCGGCCAAAACCTCCGCCAAAACCTCCACTTGAGCCACCAAACATAGAGTTAAAGATATCCATGATGTCATCCATATTTGCACCACCAAATCCGCCGCCCATGCCACCTTGACCTTCAAGACCCGCTTTACCATAACGATCATAAACAGCTCTTTTTTCTTCATCACTCAGGACTTGATAGGCTTCGTTGACTATTTTGAACTTATCTTCAGCTTCTTTATCATCAGGATTTCTGTCTGGATGATATTTCATCGCCAGTTTTCTGTATGATTTTTTAAGCTCAGC
>JBFEKK010000170.1:0-2719 GCA_041552675.1 Sulfurovum sp. | reverse complement strand
TGCTATCTGACGTCCATACCCTACACCACCATACACTGTTAACGTTCTAATACCTGCGAAACGTCCTAAGTGATAGAGTTCATCAGCTACCTGTGTTGCCAACTCTCTTGTAGGTGTGATGACCAATGCTCTTTCTATCTCGCCTTTAGCAAGTTTATCCATCATAGGAAGACCAAACGCTGCTGTCTTTCCTGTACCGGTATGGGCTTGACCTACCATATCACTACCTTTAGCGATGATAGGGATAGCCATCTCCTGGATAGGACTAGGCTCTTTAAAGCCTGCTATTTTCACACCTTTTGCTAGATCAGCATGAAAATCAAATTCATTAAATTTCATTATTTACCTTTAAAATATGAGGTACGCCTCATTCATGTCCAAAAGATCTTTTTTGAACTTAAGAGAAACTCCCGCAAGAGGTTCTATAAATTCAGATTCATTTTCGAGTTAAATAAATGTCAATAAAATCACTCCAAAAAGTATTCTATAGATACCAAACGCTATAAACGTAAAACGTTGAATAAATGCCAGAAAAAGTTTAATCGTCAGATAGGCTACGATAAATGCCGCAATAAAGCCTGCAACGAAAGCGCCCCAGTTGGCATCTGCAAAATCTTGATAGTGTTTGAGTAAGTCATAACCCGTCACCGCTGCCATTACCGGGATAGCAAGTAAAAAAGAAAACTCTGCAGATGCTTTTCTATTCATTCCTACCAATAACCCACCAACAATAGTAGCCCCTGCTCTACTTGTACCAGGAACGAGTGAAAATATCTGGGCAATACCGACCCATAGAGCCTGTTTATAACTGACTGCTTCTACGTCTGAGATATGCCACTCTTTTTCTTTGTAAAAATACTCAAGTACAAGAAAAATAAGCCCACCGATAATAAACATCCATGCAACAACCTCAACAGTAAAAAGTGTTTTGATCTGATCTTTGAAGATGAAGCCTACTATGGCCAAAGGTAAAAAAGCAACAAAAAGTTTTTGCCAAAGTGCTATTTTCTTGAAAGTAATTTTTTCTTTATAGATAAGCATCACAGCCATAATTGCAGCAAATTGGATGATGACTTCATACGCTTTCGTCAGCGAATCTTGAGAAACACCCAAGAACTTACTGGCGACTATCATATGCCCGGTAGATGAAATGGGTAAAAACTCTGTAAAACCTTCGATAATACCTATGATTATCGCTTGAAAAATATCCAATGTATACCTTTTTTTTTAAACCATGCTAGAAAAATAACTCTCGTCTTTTGCCAATAGTGCCTTGGGTGTACCACTATCAACCACTTCACCATCTTCTAAAACATAAATGTACTCTGCACTTTTTATGGTACTGAGTCTGTGTGCAATAGTGATCACTGTCTTTTGAGACAAAAAGTCATGTAGTGCCTCAAACAGTCTCACTTCTGTATGTACATCTAAAGCCGAGGTTGATTCATCAAAGATCACCACTTTGGGATCAGATAAGATCATCCTTGCTATCGCTACTCTTTGTCGTTGCCCTCCACTGAGCTTGATACCGTCTTTTCCAACCAGCGTATCAAGTCCCAAATCTAAACGTTCTATGACATTTGTAAGCTGCGCGATCTCGAGTGCTTTTTGCACTCTATCCGTACTGAACTCTTTGCCTAGCGTTAGATTGAACAACATTGTATCATTAAAGAGTTTAGGATGTTGCAAGATGAGATGAATATTTTCTCTTATAGTGGAAAGTTTCAATGCTTTGTTTGATACTCCCCCATACAGAACCTCCCCTTCATCCAAAGGATAAAAACCTACAAGTATGTTAGAGAGTGTTGTCTTTCCTGAGCCGCTAGCACCGACAATAGCGACCTTTGATCCTTTTTTGATATGCATATTTATATTAGTTAATATTTTTTTGTTTTTCTGGTAGGAAAATGAAAGATCCTTCACCTCTATGTCAATAGCATGTTGAGAATCAAAAGGATTGTTTAGTTCTTCTCTTTGTGGTTCTTGTTCCATCGCATAGATACTGTTTATACGTGTACATGCTGCTTTGGCAGTAGAGAGTGCATATTGAAAATTAATAATGTCTTGTGTAGGTGTTACCATTACCCACAGGTAAGAAAAAATAGCGAGCATCAAACCCACGGAGAGATCAGAGTATGCTACAGCTAAGATACTTACTGCCCTAAAGACTTCATATCCGCTCAAAAACACTAAATAAGAATACTTCATTGCAGCTTCACTTTTATACCCGTATGCGATAGCATGGTCTTTCAGTTCTCTGGCCTTCTCTTCACTCTTGTCAAAGAAGTACTCTTCCTTATTTGCCGCACGAATCTGATGAAAGAGCTCCAAAGTTTCATTCAATGCAGACTGAAAGACTTCCACTGCTCTGTTTTCCTCTTTTTTGAGTTTGCCAATGTTGCGTGCTAGTTTGGCTGTAAAGAACACAACGATGGGGTTGGTTACCAAAATGAACACGGCAAGCTGCCAATGGATCCACAAAAGTACCACCGCGGAAAAAAGCAACACAAAAGAAGCAATGATAAATTTAGAGATGGTACTGCTTACAAATCCGTCTATCGTCTCTACATCTGTAACTAGTTTGGAAGTCACCGCTCCTACACGCATTGTCTCATACTCTTTGAGTGAAACATGTCTAAGATGTTTCAGTAAAGACTCTCTCATTTTATAAGTGATATTTTTTGATATGATCGTAAATATTTTGCTTTGCATAATACTT
>JBFEKK010000169.1:0-2734 GCA_041552675.1 Sulfurovum sp. | reverse complement strand
GCCATACCCATAAAGTCCCGACGACCTTTTTCTTTTTCTTGCATCTTTAATCCTCCATAAATTAAAACTATATTTATAGTATATTGTACTTATGATTAAAGAAGAAGTGTAAAAAAAATGTAAACTACCCCGTGACAGATAAGATGTTACTGCAGGTAAATTAGGAATATTATAGTCCTAATTTATATTTATTATAATTTATTGTTTTAACTTAATACTTTTATCATCATTTTTTCTATTATCTTTTTTTGTTTTTTTGAGCCATTTTAATATGCACATGTATAATTTCCAAAGCCGCAGGTGTCACACCCGATATCTGTGACGCAGCAAACAGAGTAGGAGGCGTAGCAATCTCAAGTTTTTCAACGATCTCATTGCTCAATCCTGAAATATGCTTATAGGCAAAACCTTCCGGTATTTTGATCTTCAGCATATCATCCATCTGCAGGATCTGCTGTTGCTGTTTTTCTATGTAACGGCTGTATTTGGCTTCAATGAGAATTTGCTCTATCACCTCATCATCATACTTGTCAAAATCCGGCAAAAGTGTCACTAATTTCTCTCTATTGAAATCTCCACGCCCTATCACATCGAGGAAAGGTGTTTTGTCATTTATTTTCACAGCACCTATAGATTCTAGCTTAGCCAAAAACTCTTTGGTAGGCGTTGCATGATGCACTCTCAAGTAATCCAATGCTTCCTCTAGGTTCGCTTTTTTCTCTTCAAAGCGCTTTATATACTCAGCGTCTAAAAGTCCCAACTCTTTTCCGTAATGTGAAAGTCTCATATCTGCATTGTCTTCACGCAGAAGCAGTCTGTACTCCGCACGGCTGGTGAACATACGATATGGTTCTTTCGTTCCTTTGGTCACCAGATCATCTATCAGTACTCCAATATACGCTTCATCACGTCTAAGAATGAAGGGCTCTTTGCCTTGTATGCTCAGTGCAGCGTTGATCCCTGCCATGAGTCCCTGTGCGGCTGCTTCTTCGTACCCGGTCGTACCGTTTACCTGACCTGCTGTATACAATCCTTTGATTTTCTTCGTCTCAAGCGTATGTTTCAAGTCTGTTGGCTGTATATAATCATACTCAATAGCATAACCGTAACGGACTATTTTCGCATTTTCCATCCCTGCGACTGAACGTATCATCTCAAGCTGTACATCTGTCGGTAATGATGTACTCATACCGTTGATGTAGTACTCTGTCTCATCGATCGTTTGAGGTTCTACAAAGATCTGATGTCTTGGTCTGTCTCTAAAACGGCTGATCTTGTCTTCTATACTTGGACAATAACGTGGTCCTACGCCTTCTATTTGCCCTGAAAACATGGGTGCTCTGTAGAAGTTGCTTTCAATGATCTCATGTGTATCTTCATTTGTATATGTGACGTAACAAGGCAATTGTGTAGGATTAAACGTCTTTTTATCTGTTCTAAAAGAAAAAGGTGGTGGTGGTGTATCACCTGGCTGTACTTCCATTCCTGAAATGTCAACAGACTTTGCATCGATACGCGCACAGGTCCCTGTCTTCAGGCGACCAATGTTCAGTCCTAATCCACGTAAGTACTCAGCCAATTCTACAGAAGCAAACTCACCTTGTCTTCCTGCAGTCTGCGTTTTTTCACCTATGTGGATGAGACCATTAAGGAATGTTCCCGCAGTAATGATCACTTTAGATGCCAGGTATCTATTGCCAAGTTGTGTTGTGACACCTTTGACTTCACCCTCTTCAACGATCAGACCATCTGCTATCTCTTGTTTGACATCAAGATTATCTGTATTAAGTACCACATTACGCATATAGATACGATACTGATCCATATCTATCTGTGCACGGCTACCTCTTACTGCCGGACCTTTGGAGGCATTGAGTGTACGAAACTGTATACCTGTTTTGTCTGTACATAGACCCATCTCACCACCAAGTGCATCTACTTCTCTTACCAAGTGGCCTTTAGCCAGACCGCCTATGGCAGGATTGCACGAAGATGCGCCTATCTGCTCTGCTAATATTGTGATCATCAATGTTTTACTACCCATACGCGCAGAGGCTAAAGAAGCCTCTATCCCTGCATGTCCACCACCGATGACTATGACATCATAATTCATAAAAAACCTTACCTCTTGTTCATATGCTAAAGCATAGAATAAGAAAAAATATATATTTTGCTATAATAATCGAATTATATCCAAAAAAATTGAGGACACATGTTTACAGGACTTATACGAGAAATTGCCACAGTAAAAAGCTATAAAAATAACATTTTAACTATCAAGTCTAAACATAAAGCAAAACTTGGAGACTCCATCGCTATAAACGGTGTCTGCCTGACTGTCATTAAAGTGCATAGTGATGGTTTTGATCTTGAACTAGCAGATGAAACACGTTCAATTATCGATGAAAGTAAGATCTCTGGTGCTGTACATATGGAGCCTGCCATGATGATGAATGACCGCTTTGAAGGGCATATTGTACAAGGGCATGTTGATTGTGTCGGTACAGTCTCACAGATCACACCTAGAGAAAATGCCACAGATTTCATCATCAAAGTCGACAAGAAATACATCACACACATTATCCCTAAAGGATCCATCACCATAGATGGCATCTCTTTGACAGTCAATGATGTAGGAGAAGATAACTTCAGGCTCACCATCATTCCTCATACACTCAAAGAGACACTGATGAAAAATTACAAAGTGGGAACAAAGCTTAACATAGAAACCGAT
>JBFEKK010000168.1:0-2735 GCA_041552675.1 Sulfurovum sp. | reverse complement strand
TGGTTACATTTTGGTAACAAAATTGTAATACTTTTTCTCTATAATTCCGCCATTAATATACATATGAAGGAAATAAGATGAATAATTCATTGAAAATAATACTGGGTGCTGGCTTCGCTGTAGCCGTTGCGTATTATGCGAACAGTGTCATGGGGCAAGCAACACACGGAGGATTTCTAGTACTTGCCGCTGTCTTTGGCGCCTATATGGCAATGAACATTGGTGCGAATGATGTTGCCAATAACGTAGGCCCTGCAGTGGGTTCTGGCGCATTGACGATAGGTGGGGCTGTCCTTATCGCTTCTATCTTTGAGGCAGGTGGTGCACTCATCGCTGGTGGTGATGTGGTAGGGACCATTAAAAAAGGGATCATCTCTCCAGATGCATTTGGGAATGATCCTATGCTTTTTGTCTATGGTATGTCAGCTGCACTTCTTGCCGCAGCACTATGGTTAAACCTTGCAACATGGTTTAAAGCTCCTGTATCGACGACACACTCTATCGTAGGTGGTGTGCTTGGTGGTGGTATCGCTGCAGGTGGGTTTGCTATCGTTTCTTGGGGAACAATGGGTAAGATCGCTGCTTCATGGGTGATCTCACCTGTACTTGGTGGTGTGATCGCAGCCATTTTTCTCTATGTGATCAAATCACAGATCATATATAAGGAAGATAAAATAACAGCTGCAAAGAAGATCGTACCTATTTTGGTTGCTCTTATGGCAGCAGCGTTTATCACTTACCTGACAATAAAAGGACTCAAGCATATTTGGCCTAGCATTGTGGAAACATTCAGTTTTTTACCGCAAACAAAAAAACCTAGCTTTTTGATGGCACTTCTTTTTGGTGGTATCGGTGGGGTGATCACATATATTATGGTTAAGCCTAGGGTAGTAAAAAAGGTTATAGGAATGGAGGGGACTAGAGAATCTATCAATATACTTTTTACGATTCCTCTTATTTTTGCAGCGGCACTTTTGAGTTTTGCACATGGAGCAAATGACGTTGCCAATGCCGTAGGTCCTTTGGCAGCGGTAAATGATGCACTGACCACACTTGCTGTTTCTGAAAAAGCAGCGATCCCTTTATGGGTCATGGTTGTCGGTGGTGTGGGTATCTCTGTAGGTCTTGCCCTTTTTGGACCAAGACTCATCAGAACGGTAGGATCTGAGATCACTGAACTTGATCAAATGAGAGCATTTTCCATTATGATGGCTGCGGCGATCACAGTGGTTATCGCTTCTCAGCTTGGCTTACCGGTTTCTTCTACACACATTGCTGTGGGTGCGATCTTTGGAGTCGGTTTTCTTAGAGAGTGGCTTGACAGTAAAGATATGAGTGTGAAGCAAGAGAAACTTCATATAGAAGTAGAAAAACACAATGCACTTAAAGCGGAACTTGCAGAACTGAAAGCTGCAGGGGACTATAAAAGACAAGTCGAATTAATTGAAGCAGCTAAGGTGCAAAAGAAAAAAGTAAAAAGCATTAAACGTTCATTGCGTGAAAACTATGTAAAGCGTGGCATGGTGAAAAAGATCGTAGCGGCATGGGTTATTACTGTTCCAGCGGCAGCAGTACTTTCTGCCATTATTTTCTTCATACTTAAAGGTGTGGCGAGCTAAGAGCAAATTGGTGTGCAGTATCAGCTTGCACAAAAATAATGTATCGTTTTAACGTAGGTAGAAATGCCTGCGTTATCTTCAGAAAAATCTCCCTCTTTCTTCATCTTCTGTAATCAAATTGTTATCAAGATATACTATGCTATAGTATGCAAAATACAGACATAGAAATCATCGTTATTGAAGACGAACCAGATATTTTAGAACTTCTTGAATATCATCTTGAAAAAGAAGGATACAGTGTTGCCGGGTTCCTTTCTACAGAAAATGTAGAACAGTTCTTAGAAGAGGAAAATCCTGACCTTATGATCGTTGATCGAAATCTTCCCGGTGTAGAGGGAAGTGAATTTGTCTCAAAAATACGGGAACTAGGGTTCGATATTCCCGTACTGTTCCTTACCGCGAGAGACAAAGAGAGTGACTTGGAAGAAGGTTTCCATTCTGGAGGTGATGACTATATGACAAAGCCTTTCAGCAGTAAAGAACTCCTTTTAAGAATAGCCGCGTTATTGAAGCGTAGCGGTGCTACATCTAGTGATAAAGTAAAATATAGAGACCTCATATTAGATCTGCAAAAACGTGAACTTTTCATAGAGAGCAAACGTATAGAATTGACCAATTTAGAATTTAAACTACTCCATACTTTTGTCAAGAATCCGCACCAGCCATTAGACAGAGATTTCTTACGTGATGAAGTTTGGGGTGATGACAGTGCAAACTTTCATGATAAAACCATTAATGTAGCGATGAACAGACTCAAAAAGAAGATCGACCCTGAAGGAGTGAAAGAGTATTTTGCTCCTGTGTGGGGTGTTGGATATAAATTACTCTAAAATGACTTCTGTGCTTTTTTCTTTTTGGACAGTGCAGGTGAAAACAGTACGGCTAAAATTCTAAAGAGAAAAAAGACAAAGATCACTAAAAGTAAAAAGAGTATCTCTTTGTGGTCCTTGTTTGGGTTTGTTGCCAATATGATCACATCTCGTGTCAAAAAGATAATAGATACATCAATGACATACCTCAGTCGTAATCTTTTCTTTTCTATGAACTCCGAAATCATTTTTACCACTTCTATAATCACAATAAACTCAAGCATCAAGATGATAGCTTTGTAAAATG
>JBFEKK010000167.1:0-2743 GCA_041552675.1 Sulfurovum sp. | reverse complement strand
GGTATCAATGTTATTCTTTAGAAGGCATTTGATGCTTTGATTCCAGTTCACTGATAAGAGAAAGAGTCTGTAGCACTGTATCAGGATTTAAACTTATGGATTCTATGCCCATTTTTACCAAAGCTTCTGCCATCTGAGGGTAGTCTGAAGGTCCTTGTCCACAGATACCGCTATGTCGGTGATTACGTTTTGCACCCTCCACTGCCATTTCAATCATCTTCATTACGCCAGGATCACGTTCATCATAATCAAATGCGACTATCTCAGAATCTCGATCAACCCCAAGTGTCAATTGGGTTAAGTCATTAGAACCTATGCTGATACCATCAAAAAGCGTACAAAATGCATCTATCTGTATAACATTGTTCGGTATCTCACACATGACGTAGATCTTTAAACCGTTTTCACCGCGTTTAAGACCATATTTCTCCATTGCATCCAATACACTTTGTCCCTCTTCTACTCTACGACAAAAAGGTATCATCAAAATGACATTATCAAAGCCCATCTCTTCTCTAACATGTTTCATAGCTGCACACTCCAGCGCAAACCCCTCTTCATAGTTAGGATGTGTATAGCGTGATGCACCACGAAAACCGATCATAGGATTGGCTTCATCTATTTCAAAGAACTCTCCTCCAAGCAAAGAAGCATATTCATTGGATTTAAAGTCACTCATTCTTACCACACATGGGTCAGGATAGACTGCAGATGCAATACTCGCTACTCCTTCAGAAAGTACTTTTAAAAAGAAAGATTTAGGACTTTCATACGCAGCAGTGAGTTCCATAATCTCCTGTCGTGTATACTCATCCACTTTTTCAGGATGTATTAGTGCCATCGGATGCGCTTTAATGGAAGTATTGATGATAAACTCCATTCGTGCCAAACCAATACCATTTACAGGAAGAGAAGCCAATGAAAATGCCATATCAGGATTACCCAGATTCATCATGATCTGGGTTTTAGTTTTCGGTACACCCCTAAGGTCTGTTTTTATGATCTCAAAATCTAATTTTCCCTTATAAACGATACCTGTCTCCCCTTCAGCACAACTCACAGTAATTTCCTGACCATCTTCTAATATGCCTACTGCATTTTCAGCCCCTACTATCGCTGGAATGCCCAACTCTCTTGAGACTATAGCTGCATGGCATGTTCTACCGCCACTGTTTGTTACGATTGCCGAAGCAATTTTCATCACCGGCTCCCAGTCAGGGCTGGTCGTTTCTGCAACAAGTACATCACCTGCTTTAAAATCATCCAGATTACTTGCATCAATGATCTTACATACTTTTCCCGAACCGATCTTTGTGCCTACTGCTTGACCTTTAAGCAATACTGCACTACGTTCATTCAGATGATACATTTCCAACTGTGTATCTTCTTTTCTTGACTCTACAGTTTCCGGACGTGCCTGTACGATATAGATATGTCCATCCAAACCGTCTTTTGCCCACTCCATATCCATCGGTTTATCATATCCTGCCTGTTTCGAATAGTGATCTTCTATTTTAATCGCATACTCTGCAAGAATTGTTACATCCTCATCACTGATACAAAACCTTGTTTGATCTGCTTTAGGGGTATCTATATTCTTAGTATATTCCACAGCGATATTGTCTTGATTGATCTCATCTGAAAAGACCATTTTAAGTGCTTTATCGCCAAGTCTTCTTTTGAGTACTGTACGGTAGCCTTTTTTAAAAGTAGGTTTATGCACGTAGAAACTGTCTGGAGCAATGCTTCCCTGAACGATGTTCTCACCTAACCCATACGCAGCATTTATAAAGACTACATCCTTAAAACCTGTCTCAGAATCAATGGAAAACATTACACCGCTCTCACCAATATCACTTCTTACCATTTTCATCACAACCACACTCAAATAGACTTTCAGATTATCAAATCCATGGTCAAACTTGTAATGTATGGAACGATCTGTAAAATTAGAAGCCAAACAACGCCTATAAGCATCCAAAAGTGCATCCAGGCCTTGAATGTTCAGATAACTCTCATTCTGTCCTGCAAAAGAGGCCTCAGGAGAGTCTTCAGCAGTTGCCGAACTTCTTACTGCTAGCGTTATATCTTCACCATACTCTACTTTAAGTGCTTCGTAAGCGTTACTTATCTGAGCTACCATGTTATCAGGCACTCTACACTCAAGAATGATCTCTCGACAACGCTTTCCACGTTCTTGCAGTTGGACGACATCATCAGGATTTAAACCGTCAAGCTCTGTATGTAACTTCTCCCAGGCATTATTGGTATCAAGTATAGTTCGATACGCATCTGCAGTAATCGCAAAACCATTAGGGATACGTATGCCTTCTTGAGTAAGATTTTGATACATCTCACCTAGTGAAGCATTTTTACCACCAACCAGATCAACATCATCTATACCAAGTTCATTAAACCATTTAATATACTGAGACATAAGCTATCCTTTTTATTATTCTACTCATAATGTTCATTCTGTCAACTTAATAAATACATAATAAGGAAATAATATACACTCTATTTATGCTATAATATTTTATGTTAAACGAATTAAAATCTCTGATCATTAAACCATCCCTCCATCATCATAGCTATTCTCATTCAGTGTGTGATGACACTGTTTCAAATGAATTCAGTGTTCTTTGCTGGAATGTGCATAAGAACAATGATACTTTTTCATTCAGTAACTATATTGAAGAGTTTTCTAAAAGGAAACCTGTTGACTTCTATTTATTCCAGGAAG
>JBFEKK010000166.1:0-2757 GCA_041552675.1 Sulfurovum sp. | reverse complement strand
CTTTGGCGGTAATCCTAAAGATACCTCTGCTGTACGTGGAGGACCTGCATTTGAAGTACTTTTTAATGTAGATACCTATCTGAAGAAAAAAGGGGTACGTGAGAACTTTGAACTTACTTTTTTTGCCCCTATGGCAAAACCTGGGCAGAAGATGGGTGAAAAAGCGTTAGTGATGATGGACAAGATGTTCACGATGACGAACATTCAGAAAAAAGTAGGCACTAAAATCACGCATTTTGAAGAAGATGGTATCTGTTTTGAAGATGAGACTAAATTAGAATCAGACCTAACGATGTTTATATCCGCAGGTACAGGACATCACATACTGAAAGAATCCGGACTACCACTAAGCGATGCGGGTTATGTTGTCACCAATGAGTATAATGAGATAGAAGGCTTTGATGGCGTGTATGCCATTGGTGATTCTGCATCTCTTATGGGACCTGAGTGGAGAGCGAAACAAGGACATGTCGCTGAGGTAATGGCTAAAAATGTAGCTTATAATATTATGAATAGAATACAAAAAATAGATTCCAAACAAAGCTATATAGAACATTTGAATATTTTATGTGTGATGGATACAGGGAATGGTGCGGCATTTATCTATCGTAGTGATAATGGCGGAAAAATGATTCCTATGCCCATCGTTGGTCACTGGATGAAAAAAATGTGGGGATGGTACTGCCGTTATTCTAAACTAGGAAAGATCCCTAGACTTCCTGGAATGTAATTGTCTAACAGTTTAACCTTTTTATCATACGTTTTTTGGCTTTTTCATAGAAATAAGATAAAATTTATCTGATTTAAGATTATGTTTATATTGTTTAAGACATAATGCTTGTATAAAAATTATTTTAAAGGCAATTAAATGGCAACAGTAACATTTAAAAATGACATCGTATGTAACCTAGCGGGTACAGAAATTAACGTAGGTGATACAGCTCCGATAACAACAGTAGTAAATTGTGATCCAATGCTTCAAGACGAGACAATTGGTGGTGAAGGTAAAGTTCAATTGGTAATTGCAGTACCATCACTTGATACAGGTGTATGTGATGCAGAAACTAGAAGATTTAACACTGAAGCAGCTAGTCTTGATGGTGTAGAAGTAATTACAGTATCTATGGACCTTCCGTTTGCAGCAGCTAGATGGTGTGGTGCAGCTGGAATCGATAACATTAAAGTATGTTCAGATTTCAGAAACAAAGATTTTGCTAACAATTATGGTGTTCTTTTGGCAGATGGTCCTTTAGCGGGTATCATGGCTAGAGTTATCTTTGTTATCGGTAAAGATGGTAAAGTTGCTTATAAGCAAGTTGTTCCAGAAATTACAGAAGAGCCTAACTACGAAGAAGCATTGGCAGCAGCTAAGGCAGCTTGTTAATTCTCTTCCCCCTTTTAGATAAACATCTTCTTTTGAAGAGTGTTTATCTCTCTCTTGTGTTCCCCTCTTTATTTTCAATCTTTTTTATTTACCGTTAGTTATCTAATTTGTGTTAAAATATCTTCATTATAATACGCTTGAAGGACAGTAAAAAACATGCGATACCTCTATGGATTGATGGTACTAATATGGTTGACAGGATGTAACCAGCCTGAACCTATAGTCAATAACCAGTATACATTAGAAGAATGTAAAGAAGAGTTACTAGAGGCTGAAGATTTTTCTCAAGGTGACAGTATAGATAAGATCGTTGTGGTCAAGAAAGAGCGTAAAATGTACTTGTATAAAGAGGGTAAGGTACAAAATACACTTCCTGTCTCTTTAGGAAAAAATCCGATAGGCCATAAGCAGCAGCAAGGAGACAACAGAACACCTGAAGGCGAATTTTGGATTTCCAGAAAGCTCTGTTCTCCTAAATATTATCGTTCCCTTTGTATCTCTTACCCTAGACCGGAGGATAAAGCCAGTGCTGCCAGAAGAGGTGTAAATCCAGGGGGAGCAGTGACTATTCATGCACAACCTACCTGGAATGCAGATGGCAAAGGAGATAAGTATACACTTTCTCAAAATTGGACGCAAGGGTGTGTGGCTGTGACAAATTCTGCGATGAAAGAGTTGTGGTATGCTGTACGTGAAGGTGTACCTATTGTTATACGATAAAGGTGCACTGTGAGATATACGCAAAAGCAGATCGATAAATTTAATCGTCAAAAATACATCGTAGAATTAGAAAAAATCAGTAAAAATCTTTTTCGTATGTTCAGAGATGAGAATGTAACCGCTGAGGAATTTGTAAAAAAATTTGGGCAACTAAAAAGTAAGTTTGATGAAAAAGAAGAGGTACAACTTGAATCGGAGTATCATCAACAGCTCAAAGAATATATCACACGTATTTATGTGAGGACATGTTTAGTAGAGGAATTTACGGACAAGGAATTTTCTGATATACGTGAAGCAGAGATGAGTAATTTAAATCGATTGCAGAAGTTAAAGAACGGCACTTCTTATAAGAAAGATAAACATAAATCTAAACGTCAAAATGAGGATTGGGGTTGATCATTCTGTGAAAGGAAACAAATGAAAATCAAATTGAGTATAGTGGGATTGGCTATTGTATTATTTATGATTGGATGTGGTGAGACTCCCTTTTATGGGAAAGTGGATAATACACCTTATGCAACAAAAGAGTGTATTAGGGAATTGGCAAGAGGGTCGGAGGTAGACGACAACAATAAAATCGATAAGATCGTTGTCTATAAGAAAAAAAGAATAATGTATGCATACAAAGACGGAAAGATTGTTGAAGAGTTCCG
>JBFEKK010000165.1:0-2769 GCA_041552675.1 Sulfurovum sp. | reverse complement strand
GCATAGGTATCATAGGCATTCAATGACTTGTAGTCCAGTTCAGAAAGTTTCCAGCCTTTGAGCGGGTCATTTTCTCTGTCTTTGAGACGCTTTTTTTCTGTTTCATGTGTAATGTTCAAATAAAACTTGAAAAGGATCACACCATCATCTATCAGCATCTCTTCTACACCGTTCACCTGTCTGTAAAAGTGATCATGCTGTTCTTGTGTACAGAAACCAAAGACCTGTTCTATCCCGGCCCTGTTGTACCAGCTTCTGTCAAAGAATACGATCTCACCGGCATTGGGTATCTGTTTTAAGTGACGCTGGAAATACCACTGTCCCAACTCTTTTGAGTTTGGTTTTGGCAGAGCGACCGAACGTGCTTCTCTTGGGTTGAGATAGTTGTTAAACTCTTTAATGGTTGAGCTTTTTCCTGCCGTATCCATACCTTCAAAGATCACTAAAAGTCTTTTCTCGTTATCGATCACCCATTTTTGAAGTTTGACCAGTTCATACTGCAGTTTAAGAGACTCCTTTTCATAAAACTCGCGTTCTATCTTTCCGGATTTCTTGAAAACTTTGGAAGGCTTCTCCTGATACTCTGCAAGATCTTTTGTATAGTTGATCTTTTGTTTAGTCATCTTTATCACCGTTCAAGCCTTTAGGGATACGCTTGTTCGTCTGCGCACCCAGTTCTTTGAGTTGTTCTACTTGTCTTACAAGGTTTCCTTTACCGTCACTCAATTTGTTTCGTGCTGCAGAGAAACTGCCTTGAATGCCGTCAATCTGCTTGGATATCTTCATCAGATCTTCAGAGAAACCGACAAACTTGTCATACATGGCACCTGCCCTTCTGGCTATCTCTTGGGCATTTTGATTTTGACGTTCATATTTCCAGACATTCTCAACGGCTCTCATCGCTACAAGCAGTGTTGTCGGTCCGACAAGAAGTATCTTATTTTTAAAGGCATTGTCATAAATGCTGCTGTCATGTTCCAATGCCACAGCCAATGCACCTTCGATAGGCATGAACATAAAAATAAAATCTAAGGTATTGACCTCTTTTAGACGCTCATAGTTCTTATTAGAGAGCCCCTCAACATGTGCCCTGATGGAATTTAAGTGTGTAGCAAGATGCAGTGCTCTTGCATCATCATCTCCTGCATTTACAAAACGTTCATAGGCAACAAGCGACGTTTTAGCATCAATGATCACATCTCTATTGTCAGGTAAATGTACCACTACATCAGGCCGTAAGATCTCATTTTCATCTGTACGCAGACTGACTTCACGTTCAAATTCATACCCTTTACGGAGTCCTGAAGCTTCCAATACATTTTCAAGTACCATTTCACCCCATACCCCTTGCTGTTTGCTATCACCTTTAAGTGCATTGGTAAGATTGATCGCATCTTTGCTGATCTTTTTATTAAGCTCTTTGAGTGAATTGATCTCATTTTTCAACACTGCCCTGTCTTGACTTTCAGTATTATAGGTATCCGCTACTTGTTTTTTAAACTCTGAAATCTGTGTTTGAAGCGGTTTTATCATGTTATCTAGGTTTTCTTTTGAGAATTCTGCAAACTTTTGAGAATTCCCGTCAAACACTTTTTTAGCCAACGCTTCCAACTCATCTTTGATCTCTTTTTTATGGTTGAGCATCATCTCTTTTTGAGAGGATGCATGCCTCTCTTCACTCTCTAATTTCATCAATAAGCGTGCATTGTTTGTACGGTATCTGCTGTTGTCTTCGAGTATACTGTCCTGACGTGCTTTAAGCGTGTTATGTTCCTCTAAGAGTGCTGCATGTATCTCTTCAGCACTCTCAAGTTTAGCCTTGATTTGACTGAGCTCTTTTTCTAATTCATTATATTTACCTTGCAGGGTGAGAAGTGCTTCATTGGTAGAGTTCAGTTTCTCTTTCGTTTCTGCAAACTGCTGCAACTCCTGTTCATTACTTGCATTTTTGATCTTATAGGCTTGAAGCTCATGTTCCAGTGCAGAAATATATTCTGCTTTCTCTTTGTTATCAACCTTTGTGTTCCAGAACCTGTCTTTATATATTTTGACTTTCATAGCAGAAACCACGACTACAAGCACAATGACCAGAAGTACCACTAATGCTAAACCTGCCATCAGCATTAACGTTGAATCACTCTCTATTTTCATCAATAACTCTTGCATACTTATCCTTGTATCATGTCATAGTTTATAGGGTAATTACATTTCATACTTTGCGTAGGTAAATTTCCTTTTCCATATTTCATCTGTTTAAAGAGTATCTGCACTTTGTTATCCAGATCATCATAATAAGCGATACTGTGTAGTTTTTGTTGACTGTCGACCTGTATCGTGTATTTTTTGTTTTCATACTCTGCTACATAGATATTTTTACTATACAAAACTGCTTTTTTTAAAATTTGGGCAATATTGATACCGTTTGATATACGATACGCAGAAACCTGCTCTAGATCATGATCTACCACAAGCAGTTCCAAGCCATCGCTACATACCTCTTTTTTAGTAGGTTCTTTATAGCTCCATTTGAAAAGTGTCTCATCTGAAAAACGTACTTTACCACGGTATGTGATCACTTTGTTTTTTGTATTGGTTATTTTCTGTATAAAATCTGCTTGGAAATTTCCAGGTAATTCTATGCTCGCAGATAGCATAGAAGATACCAATAACAGTAACGATAATAGTCTCATTCTTTTTCCTTTTGTAACTTGAAATATACCAAAATAGCACTTGTATAGTGTTAATATCTGTCATATTGTCATAAAATTG
>JBFEKK010000164.1:0-2803 GCA_041552675.1 Sulfurovum sp. | reverse complement strand
TATATCAAAAAGTGGATACCGGAACTTAGATCACTAGATGCCAAGAAGCTACATGATGAGAACTATTTGTTAAACTATACTATTGAAGGTTATCCAAAACCCATGGTAGTGCATAAAGAGGCTTCACAAAATGCCTTGGCATATTTTAAGCAGAGACTTTAGGAGGTAGCATGTTAGATTTGCAAGAGATGCGTACAGAATATATACAAGCGACACTCGATGAAAGTACGGTACCTACAGATCCTTTTATACTCTTTGAAACCTGGTTCTCTCAGGCGGTTCAGACAGAGGTTAAAGATCCAAATAGCATGATATTAGCGACAAGTTCAAAAGATAATATTCCAAATATACGTACCGTACTTTTAAAGATATTTGATGACAAGGGATTTGTATTTTTCACCAATTATAACAGTACAAAAGCGAAAGAGATAGAGCAAAATTCTCATGTGGCTCTAGAATTTTTATGGTTGGATCTCGAACGCCAGGTACGTGTGATAGGCACATGTGAGAAGATCAGTACTGCTGAATCAATGTCATACTTCATGAAGCGTTCACGCGGTAGTCAGATAGGTGCATGGGTGAGTGAACAAAGTTCAGTGATCTCTTCACGTAAGATACTTCAAATGCAAATAGAAAAAATGAAACAAAAGTTTGCCAATGGTTCAGTTCCTCTACCTGATTTTTGGGGAGGTTACAGGGTAATACCCTCACAAATAGAATTTTGGCAGGGTAGAGCGAACAGACTGCATGACCGTATCCTTTATACCAAGGAACAAAATAACTGGAAGATAGAACGGCTTGCACCATAATATTTTTTTAAATCATTTTTTAGAGGTAGAGATTAGTTCTTTTGGAGAATTTTTTTCGCCTGTTTGATAAAGAGCTGCTTTTTTTTCAGCATATTTTCTATCTCTTGTTTGCCGACATCGCCAAATCTCTTTACGATATACTCTGCAACCTCCGTGGAGACAAGATCGAAGTCTGTAAAAAGTGCGTCTATGTGCATACGCAGATTATTGATGGTATGTTCATCTTGTGGCAGATCGATATGGGCAAGCTTCAACTCTTTGATACTGTAGTCAGAATCTCTTGGATCCATTGTCTCCTGATAGCATTGCATGGTTCCAAGCTGTATAGCGGTGAGTTTCTTTCCATAAGAACACCCCGTATCGATACCGTAAAAGTTCTCTCCAGTTGCGACCTCTTCAAAGACACAGTGCCCGAAAATATTGATAACTTCATTGTTTGAAATTTCCATACCTTCTTCATAGCGGTTGAGTAGATAATCTTTGTAGTAGAGAGGATCATTTCGATGCTCATAAAAAGGCAAGGCAAAGCCATGGGTAATGAAATAGTTTTCTACCTGTAGGTAGATGGGAAGTGTTTTTATCCACTCAAGATGTGCGAGAATTTTGTCATGATCATCCCGGTAGCTTTGAAGTGTAAGCATACCGCCATAGCGTTTGTCTGAACTCCACGGGCTGTGTTTGTCATGAAAAATGGCATCTTCAAGATAGGTTTCCATCAGATGTTCATGATTACCCTTGACACAGGCATACTGATTTTGTATCACAAAATCGATGACATCTCTAGAGAAATTCCCTTTATCACAGAGATCTCCTACAAATATGAGCTCTGCATCTTTCGGGAGACGTCCAATAAGGTTTTGCAAGGTATGAAAGCATCCGTGTACATCACCTACCACATAAATGTTTTCAATATCTCTATCCTTACACATGCACTGTCTCCTATTTTTTTGATTATAGTAAAATTAAATGAAGATTCGTAGTAAAAAGATGTCAATTCATCTCAATATCTATCATGGACAGTCATAAAAACGCTATGAAAAATGGTCTGAATAGACTATACTTAGGATAGAGAAGTAAAAGGTACTTCAACCAGTGCCTGAATACATTACGAAAGGAGAACTCATGAAGGTTCTGCTAACCGGTGCAAATGGGTATATAGGAAGACGCCTCAAACATACGCTTTTAAATGAAGATGTATCCTTACGCCTGCTTGTACGTAATCCTAAAAGTCTTGATTCTGATCTAAACGCTGAAATAGTACAAGGTGATACTTTTGATATGGACTCTTTGGAGCGTGCACTTGAAGGTATTGATGTTGCCTACTATCTCATACACTCTTTGCAACACAAAAACTATAAAGAGCTTGACAAACAAAGTGCGCAAAATTTTCTGTATGCAGCCATCAAAAAAGGGGTTAAACGTATCATATACCTGGGTGGACTTGGTGTGAAAGAACATGCAAGTGAACATCTTTTAAGCCGAATAGAAACAGGAGAAATACTTTCAAGCAGACCTGACAAGATAGAGACCATCTGGATACGTGCAGGGGTGATCATAGGTTCTGGAAGTGCCAGTTTTGAGATCATCAGGCATATTACAGAAAAACTGCCTATCATGGTCACACCTAAATGGGTCAAAACTTTAGCGCAGCCCATTGGTGTCGATGATGTCATCGCTTATCTAAATGCCTCAAAGGACCTTAGTATCGATGGCAATCTTGTAGTGGATATAGGCAGTGAGAAAATGACCTATAAAGAGATGATGCTAGCTTGTGCCAATGCACTGGGTCTTCGACGCTGGATCTTTCCGCTTCCTATACTGAGCATCAAATTCTCTTCTTATTGGCTGAATCTCTTTACCCCTGTACCTTATACGGTTGCACGTCCACTTATAGAAGGACTATCGTCTGAAGTGCTCATACAAAATGACAATGCCAAGAGGTACTTTAGTCATATACACCCTATGAAATTTAATGAAGCAGTTAAAAAAGCGAT
>JBFEKK010000163.1:0-2846 GCA_041552675.1 Sulfurovum sp. | reverse complement strand
GTTATTAAAGAGAGTACCCAGAGTATGAGGATCGATTTTTTCATCTACTTCACCTTGATCGAAATTTTTAGATATATACATTTTCATATCATCAAAAAGTGGGGCGACAAACTCCATTCTTTCACCGCTTACAGGGTGGACAAGATACAGTAAATATGCATGCAAGTTAACTCTAGAAATTTTATCTCTTTTGCTCTTAAATCCATATAAATCATCACCTAAAATGTGGCGGCCGAGCGTATTTAAATGTACCCGTATCTGATGGGTTCTTCCTGTAAACAATTTCGCTGCGATGAGTTCAACATTATGTTGCCCTGTTAGCAGTTTTACGAAGGCTGTTTTAGCGTTTCTTCCGTCAGGAACAACATCCATTTTGAGCCTGTTTTTAGGGTTACGTCCTATAGGTTTATCTACGACTATATTGTCTTTAAGTGGACAATCGATCAATGCCAGATAGTAACGTCCCATACTCTTGTCTTGCAATTGTAAACTCAGCGCTTCATGTACTTTGTTGTTCTTAGCCACAACCAGTGCACCCGTAGTTTCTTTATCTATGCGGTGTACTATTCCATAACGCTCTTCTCCACTGATAGTGGAAAGAGAGATGCCTTTATGGATCAACCAATCTACAAGTGTAGGCTCTTTAACGGAGGGAGCAGGATGGACCACAAGTCCGGAAGGTTTGTTCACTACCAAAAGATACTCATCTTCATACAGTATCTCTATATCAAAATCTATAGGAGGGGCCACTCTTTTCTCTGCTTCTTTAAAAATGTAAGAAACTGCATCCCCTTCTTTTACTTTAAAGCTACCCTTTGTAATAGTCTTATCATTGACGGATACTAGCTCATCTTTTATAAGCTTTTCAATTTGATTACGGCTTACGTCTAATTGGTTGGCGAGTATCTTGTCTAGACGTCCTGATGCTATGGCAGTAAATGTATTCATGCTTTTTTCATAAAAGATCAGTCTTGCTGCTTACAAGGTTCATCAGAGAGAAATTGCTTACGTACCCAGCCTCGTTTACCATCAGCATCTACTTTACACCATACCGGGTATTTCCATGCCATATGGCTCCTTTTGGTTGCATTCATCTCATCAAGCTCTTTTTGTGTGATTTCTCTTATGCAGCCGAGATTTTGGACACACCCCTCTGTCCAGACATGTGTATATATCTTTTTGGCTTTACGGTTGGGCTCCACGCTTAATGCAAGGACCTCACATCTTTTTATGAGCTTAACAGTAAATTCTGATGGCTGTATATTTTCATCTGCAATCAAATGTGCGAAAAATAGGCTTAGTAGCAAGAGGAATCTCACAGCATTTCCTTATATATCATCTCTGTTCCAACGTTCAGGATCAAAAAAAGTATCATCATGTATATGTTTAAATGAAGCCCTAAACATTTTAAAGATATCTTTATTCTCTTTTTCAAGCCCAGCTAACCATGCTTTGGTCGCAGCTCTGGCATAAGGCATCTTGACATCTTTTAACATGGCAGGACAGGCTTCATCACCTATCACCTGTAAGTTATTCTCTTCGGCAAAGGCACGAAGCTGTGTCTCTCTGGCTTGTATCAGTGGACGTATCAGGTGAAAACCTCTACTTGTTTTGTAAATAGGTGCCAAGGCTCTCATACTTCCATTATAAAACATATTCATAAAAAAGCTTTCTACTGTGTCATCAAAGTGATGCCCAAGTGCAACCTTTGTGAAACCGCCTTCCTCAGCAAAGCTATAGAGTGCCCCTCTTCTCATACGTGAGAAATAAGAACAGAATGAAGAGTTTTCCCTTATCGTGTCATTTGAAATTTCATAAATATTGGTGTCATATACTGTATGTTTGATACCATACTCTTTACAATGTGCTTCTAAAAAAGCATAATGTTCATCAGGCATACCATATTTAACAGTACAGGCCTCAAATTCAAAGTGAAAGGGAGCGTGCCGCTGTATGTGTTTCAAGATATGTACAAGAGCCAGAGAATCTTTACCTCCACTGAGTCCAACCAATACTTTATCACCCTCACCTATCAGTCTAAACTCTGCATTGGTCTTACCAGCCAACTTGAGCAGTTTTTTGCTTATAGGTATGCTTTTAGAGGCAACACGTCTTTGATTATCGTCCAATTGCATCCACCATACTCAGGATGAAATCAGCAGATATCTTTGCTGAGCTTTCCAAAAATTCATCAAAATTAAAACTTGCATCCATATCGGCACTATCCGAGATTGCACGTAAAATGAAGAAAGGTACATTGAAAGCATTACAAACCACTGCAACACTTGCCCCTTCCATCTCTAAAGCATCTGCTTTAAAGGTAGCCTTTATCCAGTCCTTACGTTCAAGGTCTGCGATAAACTGATCTCCAGTGGCTATGATACCCTCTTTAATGGTTAAACCTTTTTGCTGAGCCACATTTTTCGCAATATCACGTAATACTGCATCTGTAGAGATACATACATTTCCCTCTGGTACATATCCGTATGGATGTCCAAAAGCTGTAATGTCCAGATCATGTTGACACAGTCCATTTGCGATGATTAGATCACCGATCTTAAGTTCATCACTTATAGCGCCTGCTACACCTGTAAAGAGGAGCATATCACAGCCAAATTTTTCTATGAGCGTTGTTGCGGTTAATGTAGCGAAAACTTTACCTATTTTAGAATAGGCCACAACGACTTCTTGCCCATGGTAAGTACCTTCATAGTATTTATTATCTCCATACACATTCGTTTGTACATTATCAAGTTTATCGATGATGGGTTCTATCTCTTCAGGCATTGCACCCATGATGGCAATTTTTTGACTTGTCATAGTTATCCTAATTTACTAATCTCTTC
>JBFEKK010000162.1:0-2857 GCA_041552675.1 Sulfurovum sp. | reverse complement strand
GCTGGTTCAAAACGTTTTGTGGCAGAGAGCGCTTTTTGTGCATGATCTTTTTCTAAATGTTCTCTTGCTTTTTGTAGATCATGAGAAGTTGGATCTTGAACGATCACACCAGAGTGTGTATCAAGTATGACAGTCTCATCTTCAACAAGTTTTTGGGTATCCGCAATAAGAGAACAGATACCCGCAGCACGAAGTAAAATAGCTGTATGGGAATTAATCGAAGTGTCTTTTAAGATCACTCCTGCAACTTTTGTTTGTTGCAGATAGTCTATCTCGCTGGGAAGTAAATCCGTACATAGCAATATAAAGGGTGTATCTGGAAAAGTGACTTTTATTTCTAACCCCAAATGTTTTTTGACACGTTGAAGTATATCTTGATAATCACTTTTTTTAGCATCAAGTTTTGTGCCTACAAGTTTTCTGGATTCTTCTTCAACTTTTTCTTCAAGTTCTGTCAAAGTTTGACAGTTTGTACCTAGAGAAATCAGAAGTTCTTTTTGTGCAAGGTAGATAGCGGCATTTTCATCTTTTTCTTTCTTGCGATAAAGTGTTTCTAGTTCTTCTATACTTTTAGAGAGAGCAGCTCTAAAGTCCATCTCATTTTTATGCTGTACCTCTGTAGTATGATAGGTGTAGGTAGGCGCAATAGAAATCCCCTCAGAGATGATTTCTCCTTCTATTACAGAACCTTCATAACTGTATGCAGTTTTTTCTATCTTTTTGATCTCTTTGTCATCTTGCATCAGTGTTTCAAAAAGCCGTTGAAGTTTTTCAAGGGCTTCATCTGCCTTTTCCCCTTTTGCAACCAGCGTAAAAGTATCTCCTTTCCCCAAAGAGAGTGAAAGTAAAGTGTTGACACCTTTGGTGTCGACACTTTTGTTGTTAAAAGTGGCAGTGATCTGGCAGGGAAATGATTTGGCCAATGAAGCAAATTGTGCAACGGGCCTAAGATGAAAGCCGTTATCTGAGGTGACAGTAAGTTGTATAGAAAGAGGTTTTGAAAACAGATTTTTAAACAGTAACATCTTTTATTTCGTATCTCTTACACATCGTATATATCGGCCATAAAGTCCAGATGAATTTTTTGTGGAGCCATCTCTAAAAACGATACCCCAGAAGTCCTCACTTGCTCTTGCAGATACGGTGCTTGACCAATAGAGAGTGTCATTGTCCACATGTTTAAATTCTTTAAGTATAGCAGGTTTATAGCGTTTATAATCAACGATAGTAAGCAGTTCAGGAAGTGTAGGTAAACGCCAGTTTTCAAAAGTACCAAGGGTTAATGCTTCGCAGTAAGATTCTGCTTCCCTATGGGTTACTTTCTCCTCTGAAGCATGCAGAGTATCTTCCCATATAAGATGAGTTTTAGGATCCTTCACCATGGTAGGTTCAGCCATTGCTATAGATAACGCTACCGTCATCATCAATACTATACGCATCTGCTCTCCTTTTTTACATGTTAATGTATTACTCAAAGTATAGCAAATATTTGTTATACTCAAATTATTATCAACTATTAGGAACACCCATTGAAATACCTTATTGACTTTATTGAAACAAAAGATGTTGCTAAGACATCCATTTTTGAACATTTAAAATGTACAGAAGAAGAAGCATCTCTAGTACAGTATATCTGTAAACGTTATGTGGCAGGGCTGGAAGAAGTCTCTGTACTGGAGATGCTGCAAGAGAATTTTTCATCAGAGGGGTATGTCTATCTGGAAAAACTCGGATTGGTCAAAAACCTTTTGGATCTAGGCTGGATGATCCAGGTGAGTTTTGGACAGGTTAAAGCACATGAAGCATCCAAGTTGGAACTACTCAGTACTTCTGTGACACCAAGTATCTCTTTATTGCGTCTGCTAGAAGAGGGATCATTGGAGATTTTTCTTCCGGAAGTCAAACCTTATACAGATCACCTTGAGTACCTTCAAGATCAGTTTGATATGGTGGCACTTTTGCATCAAATCGCTACATTTAAACAAGGTTTTGCGGATAACTCACTGAGCATAGGACGTCTGAAAAATAAATTGACACTTTTGACAACACGCATAGAAGAACGTGTCAAAATGACAGAAACACCTATTGTCGTAGAAGAGTTCTTTAAAGAAAAAAAACTTGATGAAAAAGAAAAACGAATTTTTCTGGCATTACTTAAAGAAGAGTATAGTGGTGGAGAAGGGCAATTTAGAGACATGAACACGCTGATAGAACTTATAAGCTTTGACGAGTACGAAAAGATAAAAAACCGTGCATTGCTTGAAGACGGTGCAAAACTCATAAATGAGGATATCATCGATTATGAAGAGATACTGAACATGTTTGGTGGGGTAAGTCGGTCTTTTTATCTACAAGAAGAGGTGATGCAGCGTATCATACATCCTAAAAAAAGTAAAAAAGTAACAAAACTCAAGTTGGATGCATTGGTTCAGGAACAAGAGCTTTTTGAGTATCTGAAACCTGTAACTACTTTGGACGATGTGGTCTTGCATCCTAAAACAAGAGAGACATTACAAAATGTTGTCAAACAAGTTGACAAAGAGGTGTTTAAGAAACTCAGAGAGTGGGGTATTAAAGACAAACGTAAAGGTATCGATGCACGTATTATTTTTTATGGGGCTGCAGGTACAGGTAAAACAATGACAGCGATGAGTCTGGCTAAAACACTGAAACGTCCTATACTCTCATTTGACTGTTCTAAGATCCTCTCTATGTATGTAGGGGAGAGTGAAAAGAATGTACGTAAGATATTCGATGACTTTAAAGAGTTAAGCACAAAAGCAAAAGTAGATCCTATTTTACTGCTTAATGAAGCCGATCAGTTTTTGAGTGCCAGAAGCGAAGGTACAGGAAGTTC
>JBFEKK010000161.1:0-2867 GCA_041552675.1 Sulfurovum sp. | reverse complement strand
CAATGAAGTAATATATTTTTTTGATGGTTCATAGACTGGTACACTTTTTTCTCCTGAAAGGATAAAAAATCGCGTAGTATTTCCATGTTTGTCTTCAAAGTTTTCTTTTAATATCTGTAATCCGTAAATATCTGCTGCCAGTTTCGATGCAATAGCTGCTCTTTGTAGATCTTGTAATTCAGCTAACTCTTTGGCAGCACCGGCAGTATCAAGTTTTGCCTCTGCTTTTAAACCTAAGGAGAGTATATTGTTATGGCACTGTGCCAATGCCTGAGGATGTGAAGCAACATATTTTAAATTCTCTAGTTTTGCATCTGGCAGTGCAAGTAGACAATGCACGATAGGTTCAAAGTGTTCAGCAATGACATGCAGTGACATTTTAGGTATAAGTCTATAAATCTCTTCAACTCTTCCCGCCGTGGAGTTTTCCAAAGGGATCATAGCCAGATCAGCATCTTCCCGCTCTACCATCCACATCGCTTCTTGAAAAGTATCACAAGCAATTGTTTCATATGTCTTATATGCATTTTTACAAGCTTGTTCCGAATAGGCACCCTGTACACCTTGATATGCAATTTTTTTCTTCATCTTTTACCCTATTCTGTAGCTACGAACTCAACATCTAAGTCATAGGCTCTGTTTCCCTTATGCGGTCCAAATCCTATCTTTTGCAACTGTTCTAAGTAAGCCATGAGACCAGCATTGAATGCTTCATTTCCTGATGCAGTGACCACTTTATATTGAAACATACCATTGGGCTCTACTTTGATCCATACTTTAGCCTTCTCTCCTGCATATTCACTTTGTGCCGGCCAACCCTTGAGTTTCTCTTCTATCTTGGCCAAATAAGCATTCTCTATACCGGAATCACTCTTTTTTTGTATCTTTAATGAGTCGGAAACCAAATCACTTGCACTTGGTTTCTCTGGGACTTTTGCAATAGTGCTTTTTTTAGGCTTTACAGGCGTCTTCATTACTTTAACAGATTTTTTAGGCTTTTCAACTTTCTTTTTGGAAGAGATATTGGCAAAAAGATCTTTTGGCATATTCACTTTTTTAGGTTTTGTAGTATTGACGTCTTTTTTCTTTTTTATAACCTTTGGTTTTTTAACCACTTTTTCTTTTATAACTTTTTTCTTTACTACTTTCTTTTTAACTGTTTTTTTAGGTTTTGGTTTTGGCTTAGGCTTAGGTTTCAGCACTTTTTTCGGTTGTGTTTTTATCTCTTTTTTAACCTGTGATTGAGGTGTGCTCATAGAGACACGTATACGCTCTTCATTTTTCTTCACATAATGTACCGGTTTTTTCTGATCACGTGTATTGAAATAGAAGAGCAGTAAAGCAATAATGCTAAAGTAGATACCAAAAGCAAACAATCCAGAGATAAACGTAGAAGACTTTTTTATCATAATGTTATGAGTGAGACCTTCTCAAAACCTGCTGCTTTAACACTTTTAAGAAGATACATCACGTTCTTATAGGTTAATGTTTCATCTGCACGTATATAAACTTCAGAATTTTTATCAAATTTAGCTGATTGATTCACAAAGTCATCTGCAAATGTATCTAATGCGTAGGTATCTTTACCTAGATAGATCTTTTGATCTTTGTCCATACGAATGGTCAGTGTTTTAGGTTTAACTACCTTAACTGTTTTAGAACCTTGTGGTAAAGCTATCTGTTCTTGAAAGGTAATGGTAGGAGCAGTGACCATAAGAATGGCCATCAACACCAACATAACATCTACAAGAGGCGTAATGTTCAAGTCTGGACTATCATCCCAACTAAACATGATCAGTCCTCATTAACCTGAGACAGAATCACTTCTGATTGAGAAGAGAGCAGTGAACTTAACTCATAAGCCTTACGTTTAAGTATCAGATGAAATGAATAGGCAAATATAGCTACAGCAATACCTGCAGCTGTAGCTATAAGCGCTTCAGATATTGCTGGTGCAACAACACTCAAAGATGCACTTGATTGTGCTCCTAATTTCGTAAACGTTTCAAGTATCCCTATCACCGTGCCAAAAAGACCAATAAAAGGAGAAGTAGATGCAATGATAGAGAGCCAAGTAAGTCCCTTAGTAGAAACACGTATCGCATCAGAAGATGCTGCTTGGAGTATCGCTTTATTTGGTACATTCACACGTGACAGATAAGTAAAAATAAGTGAGTTGCTAGCCACTGATTTTGACTGACCTGTATAAAGTGCTTTCAGTGATTTAGCTTCAGATGCGATACGTGAATTTAAGATATAAAATCTATCCAAAAATACCCAAAATGTAGCAATAAAATACACTGAAAGTAAAAGCAGTACAAATATAGTTATTGCACTGCTTTCAAAGAAATAAGTAGCGAGAGAGTTCAAATTAGAAAGACTTTCCGATTTGTTCTACTTTGCTTACCGCTGCTGCGATAGCTGTACTAGAAGATTCAGTACTCTTGAGTAACTCTTTTGCTGCTTCAAGCGCTTGAGCAAGATCACTATCTGCACCAGAAAGAGCAACTGCACCATCTACGATACAAGTTGTCTTCTCTTCATCGACTTTTACATACCCAGAGTTAATAGCGACTGCTACTTCACTCCCGTCTGCTTTATCGATCACAATAACACCTGTATCAAGTAATGATACCAAAGTAGCGTGATTGGCTAAAACACCAAATTCACCCTCTGACCCTGGTAATGTTACCTGTTTTACTTCAGCGTCAAAAATCACACCGTTTGGTGTGACTATTTCTAGCTTCATAAGTTCCATAATTATCCTTTATAAGACAAGAACTAAGATTACTTAGCGTTAATCTTATCGTTTTTAGCAATAGCTTCAGCCATGTTACCTACCATGTAGAACGCAGCTTCATTCATAT
>JBFEKK010000160.1:0-2872 GCA_041552675.1 Sulfurovum sp. | reverse complement strand
AGAGGGGAATTTATGTTCCATAATCTCAATGGTGCAAAAGCAAAGGGAAAACTACCAGAAGGTTTGGCTAAGACTGTTGAGAAAAAAGGTAAAGATGGCAAAGTGAAAAAAGAGCCTAAACAGTATGGTAACTGTGTAGCATGTCATGACATTGAAGGTGCAAAAGGTGCAGGAAACATCGGTCCTAGTCTTACAGGATATAAGGAAATGTTCTTGGATACAAAAGTAAGAGATGCACAATTTGTCTATCAGAAAATTGCAGATCCTAGAGTTGACAATCAAAATACACACATGACAGTTAATCTTACGACAGGACTCTTTAATGAGCAAGAGATTTGTGATTACACTGCGTACGTAGTATCAGAAAAAAAGAAAAAGTAAAAGGAAATAGAGAATGGAAAGAAGAAATTTTATAAAAAGTATCTGTGCAGCATCAGCTGTAGCAGCAACAATTACACCTTCAGCATTACTTGCAAAAGACGCCCCAAAAGGTGGAAATATATTGAGTTATGATGCAGCTGTAGCAGCTATTACAGGTGGAAAAGCTGTAGCAGACAGCGATAAAGTGAAGTTGACAGTACCTGAAATTGCAGAAAATGGTGCAGTTGTACCTGTAAAGGTTGAAGTAGATAACCCTATGGAAGAAAGCAACTATGTGAAAGCTATCCATGTATTGAGTACTAAAAATGGTAACGCAAGATGTGCAGATGTAATGCTTACTCCATTAAATGGAAAAGGATATTTTGCAACAAGAGTAAAATTGGGTGGAACACAAGATGTTGTTGCATTGGTAGAACTTAGCAATGGTACATTTTTGAGAGCAGCGAAAAGTGTTAAAGTAACTATCGGTGGATGTGGTTGATCTCATAAAGAGATGTTTTGAGCATAGAAATTTTAGCTTGAGGAATTAAAGAATGGCATGACCTTTCTTTGAAAGTACGATAATTATAACAAAGGAAAACAGATGGCAGAAGCAAGAAAGTCAATGATAAAAATTAAACCTAAAAAGTTTAAAGTGGGAGATACAATAAAAGTTGATTTTATTGTAATTCACCCAATGGATACAGGATTACAAAAAGATAAAAAAACAGGAGAGATCATACCAGCACATTTTATAGATAATATTACTTTCTCTTTAGATGGTAAACCATTTACAACTATGAAAGTGTGGGAAACTGTTTCAACAAACCCTTATTTCTCAGTGAACCTAAAAGTACCTGGTAAGGGTACGATCACAGTTGATTATACAGACAATACGGGTGAGAAAAACTCTAAGAGTAAAAAACTTAAGCCAAAAGGATAAGCAATGAAAAGAGTAATATTACCTTTGGCTCTTTTGGCGACCATGGGAACTGTATCGGTAAGTGCCGGTGAGCAGTTTGCTATGAGTGATGCCGATAGAGCAATGTACAAAGAGATGTTAGAAAACAATCCTGCTGATATTTTTGTAGAAGAAGGCGGAGAAATTTTTGAAGAAGAATTAGGTGGAGAAGCAGCTTTAGCAAAATTTTTAGGAGTTTCTGAAAAAGAGTTGCCAAAATACATTGCAGGATTTCCAAGATATATAGCAAAACTTGGTAATGTTGTAGGACTAGATCAAGTAATGCAAGCGATGCAAGTAGAGCAAGGTAAAAAGAAAACAGAACTCAAATCTGGGAAAATGTTTTCTATGCTTGCCTACGTGAAATCATTAGCTAATGATGAAGTGATCAATATCGATGTCACTGCAGATGAACACATTAAAGCAGCATATGCATTAGGTGAAAAAACATATATGACTCCAAGAGGAGGCAGAGGGCTTTCTTGTAACTCTTGTCATAGTGCAGATATCGTTGGACAAGTACTTAGAACACAGCCACTTCCGGATTTGGGTGAGAATAATGTTGCTGGTACATGGCCGGCATACCGTATGACGAAGTCAAGTTTAAGAACAACACAAAGAAGATTTCAGGGATGTATGAAAAATGCATTGCTTAAAGTCATTCCTATAGGATCCAAAGAGATGAATGCACTGGAAGTATACGTGACTAAACTTTCAGCGGATAAGAAACAACCGATGGCTATCCCTGGTTTGAAGAGATAAGGGGATAAAATGGAAATAGATAGACGAGACTTCCTCCAGATTGCAGCGACACTAGGTTTACTAGGGGCAACTGGAGGAACCAATCTTTTTGCTGGTGAAGCAGGTAAAGAGCGTATCAAAAAATTGAGTTTTTCTGATATAGTAGATTTCAAGCCTAAAGGAAAAGCAACGCTACTTCACATTTGTGATTTGCATGCACACCTTAAGCCACTTTACTGGAGAGAACCATCTACACTTATTTCTGCAAAGAATCTGGTAGGAACACCAGGGTTTATTTGTGGCGAGAGTTTCCAAAAATACTATGGTATTGCTCCAGGAAGTTTAGATGCGTATTTTGATACACACAATGACTTTACTGAACTTGCTAAAAAGTTTGGAAAAATGGGTGGTATTGCGCATATGAAGCCAATCATAGACCATGTGAAAAAAGAGAGAGGTTCAGAGAATGTACTTCTTTTAGACAGTGGTGATACATGGCAAGGTACAGCAGTTGCACTTAAAACCGACGGTGAAGCTATCGTAGATGCGCAAAACTATCTGGGTGTAGATGTAATGGTTGGGCACTGGGAATTTACCTATGGTAAAGAGCGTGTACAAGAACTTATCGGTATGTTAAAAGGAGAATTTATTTCTCAAAACGTTATCGACAATGATCCATTCTCAGATGAATTTGAAGAGCTTATTTTCCCTCCATACTCTATCCAGGAGATAGGTGGAGCAAAAATCGGTATCATCGGCCAGTCATTCCCGTTTACTTCTACGGCAAACCCTAAAAAGTTTACAGAAGGT
>JBFEKK010000159.1:0-2878 GCA_041552675.1 Sulfurovum sp. | reverse complement strand
TTTAACAAGGTTATATATGCTATAAATAGTATTAATTTTATGAAAGAAAGCAGGGTATTGTGTTTAAGAAAATTTTTTTAAAACATATGCAAGAAACTGGTGGGAGTTCGGAAGAAATAAGTCGTTTTCTTGACATATTGAAACAGCTTATACGAACACCCTCTGTTGTGGGTGCTGAACATTCTTTTTTTCTTTACTTGAAAAGAGAATTAGAAGAAAGAGGTATTAGTGCAACGCTTTATGAAGGTGTACTTGTAGCAGAAGGATCTGAACCTGATAACGGCATGATCAGTGCGCATATTGACCGTCATGGTCTTATTTGTACCGGTCCCAATGAATTTCAGTATGCAGCATTTATCGCACAAAACAGAGGGGATTTGACAGGAGATTCGGTTGCTGAAAAAACCTATAAAGATATTATAGGACGTTTTATGAATCAGCGTGTTCAAGCCTATGATCCATGGTCTGGAGCCTACTTGGGTTTAGGAGAGATAGATAGTGCATATATGTGCGAACGCAGATTAAACCTTCTCTTTAAAGTAAAAGGACTGGAACATTTGTATGCCGGTACACCTGTAGCATATGTTGATACACTTACCTATGAGGATGGTTATCTTACTGCACAATTGGATAACGTACTCAGTGCTGCGATCATTCTTTTTTTATATGAGAGAGGATACCAGGGACGAGCTTTTTTCACTGCACAGGAAGAGGCAGGTAAAAGTTGGCGCTTTTTACTTGAATGGTTCAGAGGACATGATCTATCAACTGATTCTTTACTGGTTCTTGATACCAGTCCTTATCCTGGTAGGGTCACTGCAGAGGCGCAGCATATCGTGTTGAGGAATAAAGATGCCAATGCCAACTTTGTTTCGCCATTAACCAAGCAAATCGAATCAATTTGTGATGAATTCTCGATAAAATATGGATATAAGGATGCATTTATAGAGAATCTCAATGTAGAATTCTTATCTCAAGGAAAGCCCGCTTATTCTCTAGGAAGTACGGAGATGGGACGCTTGGCAAAGGCGAGTGACGGCTCAATACAGGGAACAACATTTCAGCTTCCTACGACTGGGTATCACACGACAGCAGAAACCGTATCTCTGGATTCACTTGAGAAAGCACTAAAAGTATTAGAAACACTTTATTTAAAAGTATAAAGAAAAGGAGAGAAGATGGAAGTAATAGGATATATAGAAAGAGTGGATCTTCCAGGGTTGGATCTTTTTGGTTTGGATGCTAAGATAGATACAGGCGCGGACTCTTGTTCTATGCACTGTGATGACATTGAAGTAGAGGGTGAAAACGTTATTTTTACCCTACATGATGAAGTCCATCCTGCGTATCATGGTAAAAGGCTCACTTTGCCTATATTCAAGATCAAAAATGTAAAAAGTTCTAATGGTAGAAGTGAAGAAAGAGTTTTCGTGAAATCAATGGTGAAATTAGGTTGTAAAACGTATGAGGCAGAGATTTCATTGACCAATCGAGAAAATATGAAGTATCCTATGCTTATAGGAAGACGTTTCCTATCACATCACTATCTGATAGATGTTTCTCATAAATATATTACAAAGGAAAAATAATGACCGTTTACATACTCTCTAGAAATACAACACTCTATTCAACTCAAAGGTTGGTAGAGGCAGCTGAGGAAAAAGGATGGAATGTACGTGTCATAGATTATTTGATGTGTACTATTGAGATCATGAAGGGAGAGTTGTTTGTTGTTTATGATGGTGAAGTACTACCGGTACCAGATGCTATCATACCTCGTATTGGAGCAAGTCGTACTTTTTATGGAACAGCCATGGTGCGTCACTTTGAAATTATGGGAGCCTTCAGTGTTGCTGGAAATCTTGCTATTGCAAGATCTAGAGACAAGCTAAGAAGCCTTCAGGTTTTAGCTACCCATGATATTGATATGCCAAAAACGGTTTTTGCATCAAACAAAGCCAATGCCAAAGATGTGATCAAACTCATTGGAGGAACACCATTGGTACTTAAGATCCTTGAAGGTACACAAGGTGTTGGTGTAGTACTTGCCGAGACACAAAAAGCAGCACAATCAGTGTTGGATGCTTTTTATGGCATGGACGTCAGTCTTTTGGTTCAGGAGTTTATCAAAGAGGCTGGTGGTGCCGATATTCGTGCATTGGTTGTCAATGGCCATGTGGTCGGTGCGATGAAGCGCCAAGGAGCAGAAGGTGATTTCCGGTCAAACCTTCATCAGGGGGGAAGTGCTACTGCACATAAACTGAGCCGTAAGGAAAAATCTACGGCCATTGCTGCTGCAAAGGCAATGGGCTTAGGTGTTTGCGGTGTGGATATGATCCCTTCTGATCGTGGTCCATTGGTGATGGAAGTAAATTCATCTCCTGGACTTGAAGGAATTGAGAAAGCTACCAATGCAAATATCGCAGGTAAGATCATGGATTATATTGAAGCCAACATTAAACCTACTGACAATAAAAAACCTCGTCGTAGGAAAGATAATATTGGGGCATAAATGAGAAAAAAACCTTTTATATTAGGTGGTGAGGAGATACCGAGAGGAACGCAAAGACGTGTAGAGATAGTGCTGCCAAGTTTTTATGGTACACCGACTTCTCTGACTGTCTATGTCATCTGTGGTAAAAAAGAGGGCCCAACGGTTTTCATCAGTGCAGCGATACATGGAGATGAACTGAATGGCATAGAGATCATTCGTCGTCTTCGTCAGCTACATTTGCTTACGAAACTCAAAGGTACCTTGATACTTGTTCCTATAGTGAACATTTACGGAGCCATAAACCTTTCCAGGTATTTGCCTGATAGGCGCGATCTAAACAGAAGCTTCCCTGGTCATTCCAAAGGAGCTCTTGCCTCACGTGTG
>JBFEKK010000158.1:0-2901 GCA_041552675.1 Sulfurovum sp. | reverse complement strand
CCACCCACCATCAAAATAATCATATGAATCAAGATAAGTGTATAAAGCAGGGGACTCAATGGAAACTTTTTGTGTGTAAGAGCCAAAATCAATACTCCTATGTATACCGGCATCACTTCTAAAAACCATGTAAGTGAATCTGTAGGCAAGCCTACAAACATACAAAAACAGGAACGAAGAAGGATAACCATTAATGCCTCATATTATTTCACGCCAGTTATAAAAAAAGCGGTTTCTGGAAAGTTTATAGGTGGCGACTGACTCCAAAATTTGAACCTGAATTTTTAAGTAAAAAATATGATAGAATAAGTAGGTATCCATTAAATCGTTAATTTATGTTTCTATCGAATAAGGTGCACACAGTAAAAAGCTGTGCGTTATCGGAGAATTAAAAGTGAATGAAGGAGAAAAAAATGAAAAAGGTTATTTCAGCACTGTTTGTTTTCATCTTGGCAAGCTCATCATGGGCAGCAGAAGCTACACAAAACCTGCAGACGGCAGTTCCCAAGACCACGCTCAACGCGGCGTCGCACTATCTCGATACTGTGTTGATGAATACGCTGGCGTCCCTAGAACTGATCGCCTCTACCCCAGAGGCCAAAAATGGCGACTGGAAAGGAATCAAGCGCTATTTGAAGCAACTAGATGCGGTTACGCCGGGGGTCTATTTCTATGTTCTTCCCGATGGCAACTACTACTCCGTAGCACTCGATTACACCAATCTCAATCTGAGCAACCGGAGTTATTTCAAATCGCTGTTTGCCGGCAACCGCGTCATGGGTTTTCCGATCTACAGCCGCTCCTCCGGGAAGAAATCGGCTCTAATGGCTGCTCCCATCGTGACGGATGGCAAGGTGACCGGTGCGCTCGGCGCCTCGGTCTTTCTGGACGAGCTGCAGGATAAACTCAATCACGAATTTGCTCTGCCCGATGAGTACACCTGGTTTGTCCTGAACTCCGAGGGGATGATGATGCTTGACAACGACAGTGATTTCATCTTCATGAATGCTCTAAAACAGGGGGGTAAGTCTCTACATGACGCCGTCTCAGAAGCCTTAAAAAACGAAAGAGGCCCCGTACAGTACGAGCTCGACAGCCCCCGCTACGGACATTACCTGAAGCTTCCCAACATGGACTGGTGGATGTTCCTTGCAAAGATCGAGGGGAAAAAGGCAACGACCCCGCCACAGTTGAGACTTTCGCTTGATCGCTTTGTACCAAGTCTACAAAATCGTTTGGAGCAGATCGACAAATCGCTTGCGACATTGCTCGAAAAAAGTAAAGTGGATGTCAAAAAGGAGAGTGAGATCAGGAGACTTCTCAACGCCCTCCTTGATGAAAACTCCGATATTGTCGAAGCCTCTTTTGTCGATGCAAAGGGAGTGATGCGCCAGGTAGAGCCAGGCGACTACAAGAACTTCGAGAACACGGACATTAGCTCGCAGGAACATGTGAAGGCCATGCTGAAAAAGCCGGCACCGATGATGAGCAGCGGATTTACGGCAGTCGAACATTTTACGGCAGTGGTCCTATCCCATCCGCTTTACGATAGTAAAAAGGCGTTCTCAGGTTCCGTCAACCTGTTGATCCGTCCCGAACTTTTGGTCGACTCCCTGCTTAAAAAAACCACCATCCCCGATGACTATGAACTCTGGATCATGCAGCCAGACGGCATGATTATCTACGACCAGGACAAGGGAGAGATCGGCAGGATGCTCTTCAACGACCCTATATATGTGGGCTACGGAAACTTGCTGAAACTGAGCAAGAAGATTGTCTCTGCTCCTGCCGGCGAAGGAAGCTACATCTATCTTGTACCCGAGTCCAACGAAAAGGCCATCAAAAACGCCATCTGGCAGAGTGTTAGACTCCACAACCGCGAATGGCGGGTCGTTCTGGCCTATCGCCCTTATGAGAAGATGTAGCCACTGCCACAGTTCAGTGGCCTGAGTACGCCCCGAACTCAGGCAGTCGAGCTGTCCTGCAACAAGTTTAGTTGTTTATCATGGATTTTTGAAAGCATCATAAGTGCCAAAATCCCTCCAAATAACGCATATCCCATATCTGACTGTGTATCCCAGATATATCCTTGCATACCAAGAAATGCTTCAGCATCTTCTCCTACAGCAAGAGCCACCCACCATTCTACAAGTTCATAAAAAGCAGAAAATGCCAAAATGATACTCAAAATGATATAGTTTAACCATATTTTTGCACCTTGTACGATATTTTTACGTATCAAGATCTCTCTAGCAAGTATGGCAGGGATAAAACCTTGTGCAAAATGACCTACTTTATCATAATTGTTCCTATTTTGATCAAAAGCCTCTTTGATCCAGTCAAACAGAGGTACTTCTGCATACGTATAATGTCCTCCCACCATCAAAATGATCATATGGATCAAGATAAGTGTATAGAGGAGGGAAGTCAACGGAAATTTTTTATGGGTTAGAAGCAAAATGAATAATCCTATGAAAACCGGTAAAACTTCTAAAAACCATGTAAATGGATCTTTAGGTAAAGCTGCAGACCATATTAAAACAGGTATAAAGATGCTTAACCAAAGATATTTCATTTAATATTCTCTAATATTATTTTTTCGCTGTCATTAAAAAAACGGTAAATTCTGCATGTGGTTTAGATATTTTATTGGCTAAACTGAAGGTCACATCCTTAAATCCTGCTTCTTGTGCATACTCAGCGAGTAAATGTCGATCAAAACCATAATGAAATACCCCTTCATTGTCGCTGTGGAAAGTTCCATCTTCACTGTCCAGATCAGCGATAGCGATAAATCCATGATCATCAAGCATAGTATAAAATTTTGAAAAGAGGGCAGGTATATCTTCTAGATGGTGGATCGTCATAGAGGAAATGATGCCATCAAACTTTCTTTCAAGT
>JBFEKK010000157.1:0-2908 GCA_041552675.1 Sulfurovum sp. | reverse complement strand
GATGTGATAGAGAAAAGACATAGTAACAGAGAAATTCAAAGACAACAGAATATACTTCATGCCATCAATGAAATGTCCCATAACTTTTTACAGCAATCAGACTGGATGATAGCGCTCAAACAAGAGATGCAAAACCTTAAACAAGCTTCTGATATGTCGTCTATATTTATCTATCAAAATGAGAAAGACAATGATAATCTCTCAGCACAAAAACTTTTATATATCAACGATAATCCGGAAGCAAAAAGTAAAAAACGTATCCACTACCGTAAACATTATTTTATGCGATGGAAAAACCAGTTAGAGAAAAATTTGCCTATCAATGGAAGTAGAGATGATTATGATAAGTCAAAAAAGAAACTCTTGGACCTCTTTAAAATAAATTCTCTGCTCATATTACCTATCTTTGTACAAGATAAATGGTGGGGATTTCTTGGTATCGGGGATGAACACAAACAAACACTCGAATCTACCAATGTCGAAATGCTCAGTACTGCTGCATCCATCATCGGTGCTGCTATCAATAACAGAGATAACCTTAAATCACTTGAAATGTCTTCAGCGGTTTATGAACATACCATGGATGGTGTTTTGATCACAGATAGACATAACCGTATTCTACATGTGAATGATGCTTTTGAGAGTATTACAGGCTATTCACCGGATGATGTGATAGGTAAAGATCCCAAGATCCTAAAATCTGGAAAACACGATAAACACTTTTACCAAAAAATATGGAACCAATTATCTATGAATGGATATTGGCAAGGAGAGATCACCAATCGTAAAAAAAATGGTGAAATCTATATTGAATGGCTAAGTATTAATACGATCAAAAATGCTCAAGGTGAAATCGAAAATTTTATCGGTATCTTTTCAGATGTAACACACCAACGAAAAGATGCGCATAACCAGGCTTACTTAGCCACACATGATCCCCTTACCGGTCTTTCCAATCGACTTTTATTCGACGATAGATTGGAACATGCGATCAATCATGCAGATAGGTTCAAAAAATGTATTAGTCTCATATTTTGCGACTTGGACAATTTTAAACCGATCAATGATACCTATGGTCACACCATAGGTGATGAGATACTCAAAAGAGTAGGAAGTGCTCTTCAAGGGATCTTAAGAAAAGAGGATACCGTATGTCGTTTCGGTGGTGATGAGTTTGTCATCCTTGTTGAAGAGTTACACAGTTTTGAGTATCTTAATGAAATTTTACGTAGGATCAATGAACTTACACATACACCTTGTGTCATCGATGGAAATACTATCTCCATAGGTATGAGTATCGGTGCTTCGATCTATCCAGATGACGGTATGACACCGGAAGCCTTGATAAAATCTGCAGATACAGCGATGTACAGAGCAAAAAACCGTGGTAAAAATTGTATAGAGTATTCTCAGGAAAATCCTGATTTATATTGTCTAAAAAAATACAAAAACATAGGTGAGGCAGATATACACTATTCTACGTAATATAGTTTAAAAGAACCTATCAGCCAAACCTGTCCCCTCTAAGGTCTTACATTATTTAACGATAGAGATCTTCTTCAGGATAATCGATTTTTTGCTCTCTTTATATCATCAAAAATTTGTTTTCTTAGGGCATCCAAACTGTCAAACTTTTGATTGATACGAATGAATTCTATAAATTCCAACGCGATTTCTCCACTTATTTCACCGATCTCTTGATCTAAGATATGTGTCTCTACGGCATAAGAGTCATCTGTTGTCACACGATGTCCTAGAAAACTTACAGAGTCTAACCACTGACCATCAATAAGTGTACGTGTTGCATACACACCTTCCAATGGGAGTTGATACTCTTTTACATTTAAATTGATCGTTGGAACCAACTCTTTTTTACCCAGTCCCTGTCCTGGTATCACTCTACCTTCTATATGATAGGTTCTACCCAGTAATGTATTTGCCAGTTCGATTTTTCCCTCACGCAAATACGCTTTGATGATACGAGAGTGGACAGGTGTCTCCCCAAGGGTTACCTGATCAACAATGGCTATTTGTTTATCAGATAGGGTTTTCAGCATCTGTGCATTCCCTGCTTTATTTTTACCAAAATGGAAATCATACCCCACAACGATCGTTTCAAGTGCAGGAAAATCAACTTCAAGTTTATGTACAAATGCTTCTGGTGTCAATGATTTTATTTTATCGAAATGGTAAAAGCAGCATACTTTAGAAGTAAATAGTGAACGTTTATATCCAGGTGTCAGATAGCCGCTATTTCTTTCTATGATCACCAATGCATCGACTTTATCTATAAGTGCCTGATGTCCAAGATGTATGCCGTCAAATGAGCCTATGGCGATACGCTTGAGCTGATTCCGGAACGACAAGTCTACTTCTCCATCTTTCTAAAATGATAAAGATACTCTTGATTACCCTCTTTACCCTGGACCTGCGAGAGTGCCTGGTAGTTAAGTTCCCATCCTAATTTTACGGCTTTTGCTTCAAACTCCTCTTTTCGTCTAGCGATTGCATCAAGATCCTGTACCACACCTTTACTGTCACGCTTCACATCCTTACCAACTTCAAACTGTGGTTTGTAGAGTATAATGATATCTGTGCCGTTTTGGCTAAGCCTGTCTATATCATTTATAATCTGCACTATAGAGATAAACGAGACATCACAGGTGATCAATTCAAAAGCATCATCACTTTGAAATTCCCGTATATCTGTTTCTTCATACAATGAAAGTTTTTCATTGTTGCGCAGTGAAATATGCAGTTGGTCTTTGCCTACATCTACACAGGAGAGGCTTGCCACAGCATTTTCAAGCACGATCTGAGCAAACCCGCCCGTACTGGAACCAATGTCTAACGCTTTTTTTCCTTTAAAGTCTATAGGGTGCTCAGCCAAAAAGTTCTCTAACTTACG
>JBFEKK010000156.1:0-2914 GCA_041552675.1 Sulfurovum sp. | reverse complement strand
TTTTGTGCTGTTCGTCATGGCTGGCATAGGGGGACGCATAGGGGCGGAATATAGACATCCTGGAATTCTGGCTGAACGGTCTAAATATTTTAAGGCTCAAGATGTAAAGTCCTGGGATAAAGTAATTGGCACGTTGATGGCGTTGAGCCTATCATTTCCGATTGTCATAGTGGCAGGCCTCGATCACCATTTTGCATGGTCTCCCCTCTTCCCGGTCTGGATCAATTTACTTGGCTTTGTTCTGATCATATTTGGATACGCCTTCGCCGCATGGGCCTTGATTGAGAATCGCTTCTTTTTCAGTTTGGTGCGTATCCAGAAAGATCGGGAACATAAAGTCTGCAGTAGCGGTCCTTACGCAATAGTACGGCATCCGGGCTACGCCGGAAATATTTTGGCACTTCCGGGTATTGTGCTTGCTTTAGGTTCAGTGTGGACATTGATTCCAGTGGTCATAGCCATAATAATTTCCGTGATAAGAACGGAATTAGAAGATAGAACACTTCAAGAAGAGTTGAAAGGATATAAAGAATATGTACAACGGGTACGATATAGATTGATTCCTGGAATATATTAAAAAGTGTATAAGCAGTATCTAACAAGGTGTACTATGATTTTTTATGGTATCAAAAGTTATAAGATGATCCAACTTCGAATATCTATCTTTTTAAAGGATTATCACTACGATTTTTAACCTTGCGCTGTTGTTCTTCAGAGATATTAGGCTCAGAAAATGTCACTTGATTGTAAATAACACATCCTTTACATCCGGGATCACACTTATGAGAAAGTTTGATACACCACTCTTTCTCTTCTCCATTTGTTCCCATATATTGACATGTCCATCCACTGCTCATTTCTACTCCTAATATCTTATCTCAAAACCATCGGTTGTAAATTCTGCATCATTAATAATCTCATATCGGATATCCTCTACAGAACTGGCTAATGATCCTTCTTTTAATATACTCATAAATGTGTCCAAATCATCATCAAATACTTCAGCTACTACTTCAACTGTCCCATCATCAAGGTTTCGTATGTACCCTTTATATTGTTTCTTCATCATAGCCTGAGAAACAGACTTACGATAAAACACACCTTGTACTTTACCAAAAATAATAAATCTATACCACTCCATATTCGTCCTTAAGACCTTGTAAAAATTCTATAATACGCTGTTGAAAAAGTATATCATCTGGACTTTCCATACATTCATGTAGTTGCATCAGCAGTTTCATATCTATCTTTGATGTAAAACGAGGTACTTCTTTTGTCTCTCTTTCAACCAATTGAATAAGATGTTCAAAATCCAGTCCATTACTGGTGATGATTTTGGTATGATATTCATTGACTGTATCGATGAGAAGTTCCGCTCTTTCCTGATCATCACTATAAATACTGTGTGCTATCTCTTTCAATTTTTGTTTTTCACATTCACAGATGTCACCATTCGCTGAGATCATAAGGGTTAAGATTTTTGCTCTATATTCTAAAGAACTATGATGGTAAACAAGTAACTCTCTAAACATTTTCATAATATTACGTTTTAAATTTTTAAACAAAATCTTGCCCTTCTGATTTATTAACACTATTTTAACAAAATAATACTATAGTTTTATATTATTTGCAAAAGAGGCTATCTAAATGGGACATATCGATTTAATTATTATCTTAACAACTGCCTTTTTAGGAAGTGTCGGACATTGTATCGGTATGTGTGGTGGAATTGTTGTTGCATACTCTTCTACAAAAATAGATCAAAAAACAAGTTATCTACAACAAACATCTGCACACTTAGCCTACAACTTTGGACGTGTGACGACCTATGCTATTTTGGGTACTATATTTGGTTATGTAGGGCAAGTAGTCGCATTTACGCCTACAACCAAAGGGATACTTTTTCTCATCACAGGCATATTGATGATACTCGCAGGCCTTTCTCTCATAGGTAATCTCAAATTTCTGAATTCTGCTGAATGGTCCGTTTCCAAATATGCCTGGTACCAAAACAGCTTTAGAGCACTAATGTCAGACAAATCTTATCTCAGTTTTTATCTTTTAGGTTTGCTCAATGGTATCATCCCTTGTGGACTTGTCTACTCTTTTGCTATTTTTGCGGCAAGTACAGCTGACCCTCTTGCCGGTGCTTTGGTGATGGCGACCTTCGGACTGGCTACCATACCTGCACTTTTCTTTTTAGGCTTCCTCACAAAGATCTTACAAAAAGGCTCCCTGCGCGGTACGATGATGAAACTGGCCGCTCTTCTTGTCATTCTCTATGGTGTGATCACACTTTATAAAGGCTACAACTTTATAGCACATCCACAAATGATGAAAGAAAGAATGGATAAAATGCATGAAGGAAGTACCGATGGTACACTTACAGGACAATTTAACGGTATGAAATGTGCTCCAGGAAAATGTGGCTGACACAATTTTTTATTTACTTCATTTAATATGCTTGTCATCTCTATAAAAAACACTACTGCTCGCTCTCTCACAATAAAAAAGATTTGATTTAAAAATTTAAGTAGATTGTATAGTAGAGTAATTCTATTATACGTTAGATCGGAGAACTCGATTCTAATCTAAGTTCTCCTGATTGTGAAAAAGGGTGTTTATCTATTTTGTGTCTTCGTAATATCCAACACCCGCACCTATAGCTGTACCAATAGCTGCTGATTTAAGTACTGAACGTCCAGATACAGCACCAACCACTGCTCCAGTACCGGCTCCGATCAGAGCACCTTTTTCTGTTTTTGGGCCAGGCTGAGCACATCCTGACATCATTCCTACAGCTGAAACAGCAACTAACATCTTTTTTAAGTTTATATTATGCATCATTATTCTCCTATTAGTTTAGATTAATTAATTATATCATGAATTTTTATTAATTATCAAATCTTGAGTA
>JBFEKK010000155.1:0-2951 GCA_041552675.1 Sulfurovum sp. | reverse complement strand
CTTTACCCCTGTACCTTATACGGTTGCACGTCCACTTATAGAAGGACTATCGTCTGAAGTGCTCATACAAAATGACAATGCCAAGAGGTACTTTAGTCATATACACCCTATGAAATTTAATGAAGCAGTTAAAAAAGCGATCAAAGAGATGGAAGAGAATCAAGTTCTCAGTCGATGGAGTGATGCGGGTGGTGGACAGGACCAATGGGAAAAACATCATAAGGATGACCCTTCATCAGCAGTTTTGATGGATCGTCAGTCTATGAAGCTGCATGGTATTCCAAAAGAGACAATATATTGCACTTTTTGCTCCATAGGTGGGGAAGAGGGATGGTTCGGATATGATTGGCTTTGGGAGATCAGAGGCTGGATGGATAAAATGATCGGTGGTGCAGGATTGAACAGGGGACGAAGGGACTGTCAACAACTTAGAATAGGAGAGAGCGTTGATTTCTGGAGGGTTGAAGATCTCTGTGTCAATGAAAGGCTGCTTCTCTATGCACAAATGAAAATTCCGGGTAAGGCTTGGCTGGAATTTAAGATAAAAGGGGATGAGCTGGTGCAAACAGCTTATTTTTATCCACGTGGACTATGGGGCAGATTCTATTGGTATATGCTTACTCCTGTGCATTATTTAGTATTTCGTAATATGATAAGGTCCATACTAAAAAAAGCACAAAACGATGAACAGACAAAATAAAACTATGAATACTTTATAAGAAAGAGTAGAATAAAAAAAAAGGAGTCATTCATGATAAAAGAAATCTTATATACAGGTTTAGGTGGTGCGATACTTCTGAAAGAACGGGTAGAAGAAGAGATTGAAAAGCTGCAGGAAAAAGGCAAGCTCAGCAAAGAAGATGCCGATGCTTTTATAGATAAGCTCAAAACACGTGGCGAAGAGGAGGAGGAAAAGCTTAAAACACACATCAAAGAGGCACTCAAAGAGGTCATAGATGAAATGGGGCTGGCAACCAAAGCAGACATTGAGGCGCTAAAAGAAAAATAGTGCGAACATTGCAACTCTATTCACCCTTCAGAATCTGGCGAGTCTTTACTGTTTTGCTTACGGTATATATGCTGGTAAGAAAACGCAGGAGATTTTTGTTTTTCTCGCCGTTGGCTCCAGAAAAACTGCTGAATAGTATCACCGGTCTGGGAGCCAGTTTTATTAAGCTTGCTCAAGTCCTTGCTACACGTAATGATTTCTTCCCGCCGGAGTATCTCAATAAGCTTAAGATGCTGCATGATGAGCTTCCTGCCATGGAGAGAAAAAAGATGCAAAGGGTATTTGAACGTGCGTTCGAGAAAAATCCTTTTTACCGATTTGAAGCAGAACCTATTGCTTCTGCTTCTATCGGACAGGTGCATGAAGCGTGGTTGGATAAAGATACCAGGGTCGCTGTCAAACTTAGACGCGAGGGAATAGAAAAACAGGTACAGGCCGATATACGCATACTTTCGTTTTTCAATGCATTTTTCAGACCGTTGTTCTCGCATTATACCAAGCACTCACTTGAAGCGGTCGTTAACGAATTTTCCTCTATGATTCAAAAAGAGGTGAGTCTCAACCAGGAAAGGGCAAACCTTGTCAAGTTCTCTGAAACCTATGCAGATATGAATGTGGCTTTTCCTACGCCCTATGAGGCGATTAGCTCTGATGATGCTCTGGTAATGAGTTTTGAAGAAGGGTTCCGTTTTGATGACAAGGAGGCATTGAAGAAACATGGTATCGACATTACCCCTGTCATAGAAACACTGGTAAAGTTCTACACGGAACAGATGCTTGTACGGGGATTTTTCCATGCCGATCCCCATCCAGGTAATCTGCTTCTCTCCAAGGAAGGCAGGCTGATACTGCTTGATTTCGGTATGGTCAAGCGTGTCCCCAACGATACGCGCATAGCCATTATCGAACTTATCAAAGCGGCGAATGAACAAGATTATGAACGCTATGTCAGTGCGAGTAAACGTTTGGGTACGGTAGCATATGATGCACCTACCTCAGAATTGGCCGAGTTTACCCAGCGTATGTTTGATATCTTTAATAACGATGCTTTGGACAGTTCCAGTATGCAGGAGTTGGCATTTCAGGTACTAGAGCAGACAAGAAGCCTTCCTTTTAAGCTGCCCCAAGAGGCGATTTACATACTCCGTGTGAGTGCCATCATTGAAGGATTGGGCACAACGTATATTGAAAATTTTAATGGAATCAAAGACATATTGCCTATATTGCAAAGCAATATTCCTCGTGCCTTGGGTGCAAAAGAAAGCATCTTGGAGACACTCATTGATGAGTTTAAAAATCTTCCTTTGGATGTGCATGCATTTAGAAATGCTTTGTATCGCATTTCAGAAGAAAACCTCATTGTAGAGCTCTCAAAGTCACAGCTTGAAGTGCTGGAAAAATCAATCAAAGAGTCACTCAAACCGATACTTACAGGTATGATTTTAATAATTAGTTCAGTTTTTGTGTTACTCTATGATCAACAGTTACGTGATTTTGCACTGATACTCTTTGGTGCAGGTCTATTTCGATTAATATTTAGAAAAGGATAAAAAATGAAAAAATTACTATTACCTCTTTCCTTTGCATTGATTTTGCTCCTGACAGGGTGTGAAGAGAAAAAACCGCAAAAAGTTACTCCTGTTGAGAATTTCAAACTCAATGAATACCTTGGAACATGGTATGAGATAGCAAGATTGGAACACAGGTTTGAAAAAGGTATGGAAGCGATATCCGCTACCTACAGTTTAAGAGAGGATGGCGGGGTTAAAGTACTCAATAAAGGGTATAAAACAAAAGAGCAAGAGTGGAGTGAGGCAGAAGGTAAAGCCTACTTTGTGAAAAGTCCAGACGAGGGCTTCTTGAAAGTGTCATTTTTTGGACCTTTTTATGGCTCTTACATCGTGATAGATACAGACTACAAGACTTACACGATGATCAGCGG
>JBFEKK010000154.1:0-2953 GCA_041552675.1 Sulfurovum sp. | reverse complement strand
TGTTTTTTCTTGCTGATGCCCTGTAAGACCACCAACTGTAACGTTCTTCTACGTCACCATGTACATGTCTGAACGTATCTATAAACCCTGACGCCAGAAGTTTATCCTGCCATTCACGTTCCATAGGTAAAAAACCTGAAGTTTTTTCGTTTGCTTTTGGACGTGCAAGGTCTATGGGATGATGAGCTGTGTTGACATCACCACATACTACGATAGACTTACCCTCTTCTCTTAATGTATTGATATGATTCAAAAAACGATCATAGAACTCCATTTTATAGACCAAACGTTCGTCACTGCGTTGTCCGTTGGGAAAATAGACATTAAAGTATGCGATATCTCCAAAGTGGTATTCATTGATGCGTCCCTCATCCAAGATATCAACATGTGAACAGCAAAATGCTTCACCCTTTATATCTGTATAGAGTGCTACTCCTGACTGTCCTTTGTTTGATGACGAATTAATACTTTGAAATTTATATTCTCTGTCAAAGATACTCTCAGGGATCTGGTCTGCCTCCGCTTTAATCTCCTGCAGACCCAAAAAGTCCACATCTTCTTCATCTATCCACTTGAGTGCCTGCTTCTTCTCTACGGCTCTAATACCATTCACGTTCCATGATATAAAGGTTAGTGTATTACGATCTGACATTTTTTCTCCCTGCTAAAAATTTTAGTATGTGTCATATAAATTTCTTCATTATTTTGATAGAATAATACCAAAAGAGACTTCAAAGAAAAAGGTAATCTATGGCACAAGAAGACAAAGAACGCTGGAATGAAAAATATCAAAACAATCCAATGCCTGATGAACCCATCAAACTCGTCAGTGACTATGCTTCACTGGCTCCAGGACAACAAGCACTCGACATTGCTTGCGGTATGGGAAGACATAGTAAATATCTAGCTTCCAAAGGATTTGAAGTTGATGCACTTGATATCTCTTCTGTTGCTATAGAACAGCTTCAGAACATTCCTCATATCCATGCAAAAGAAGTTGATTTTGATACCTATACCCTCCCAAAAGAAAAGTATGACCTTATAGTGTGTACTTATTTCTTAGAGCGTAGACTCTTTCCTCAGATGATAGAGGCACTTAAACCCAACGGTATCATCCTTATAGAAACTTTTTTACATCATCCTGACAATGAGCGTACCACTTCCAATCCAGCTTTTCTTCTTAATGAAGGTGAACTTGAAGCCACTTTTAACAACAGGTGTGAACTTTTACATCTACCTGAATTTTGGGATGAGGACTACCAAGGATACAAAACGATGAAAACGTCTATGGTGGCTAAAAAGAAAAGTAGTCTATGACAGATGAAGACTTTTAAGCGTAGCTTTCACGCTTATCCCACTAGAGATCAGTTTTCAATACTGACCGGTGTACCTTTACGTACATTTTTAAAAATGGTTTTTGAAACCTTATAAGGAAGTCGGATACATCCATTACTTCCTGGATATCGTTTTACATATTTACTTGCATGAAGGCCAATACCTCCACTTGTAAGCCGCATCCAGTTTTTAAGTGATGCACCTACATATTTGGCTTTTTTACCTTTATATTTTCTTCTGTCACCTTTGTACACTAACTTCTTGCCTCGATACATTTTACCAAAGATGGTAGAACGTTTATCTGCTATCTTTTCCTTGATGCAAAATGTTCCTTTTGGTGTACTTTGATTTCGAATGATCCCTGTATTTGGCTCAAGCTTTCTTTTGGCTCCTGTTGTACAAGGAGCACACAGTGCCACTTTACCATTTACATAGAGTCTTACTCTTTGTTCGGAGATATCTACTTTTAATTTTGTATTTTTTCCATTTGCTTGACTGAGCAATTTTTTATCTTCGTAAACACTGTAACTTTTTCTAAGATTGGTGTGTTTTCTAAAATCCGTATAAGAGTTATACTTCATGAGTCTTACATGTTTGACTTTTTTATCTTTAGGGAATTTAATATTTTTTGAAATTTTATCAAGTTTAGTTTTGGTTTCTTTACCTACCCATCCATCCGTATGTGTCAATCCATAAAATTTTTGAAAAGTGATAACAGCTTCTTTTGTCTTCTCACCCCATCTGCCATCAATCTTGAGATTCGCTTTGATGTTTTTATCTCTATTTAAAGCAATTTGAAGATTTCGTACACTGTTAAAATCGTTTGTGCATTGCTTTGTTTTGGTACCATCACACATATCATCATGTGTTTTAAAATAATTTTTGGCATTTGCCATAGAAATAAGCGTAAGTGTAGTCAATAGTATCTTTATGAAATGCAAATGGTGTCTCCGGAGAATTTATGTTAAAAAATATTATACTCTTTTTCCATTAATCAATTATAAACTGGAACATATGACATCTTAAATCAATGATGAGGATACCAGTCCTATAAGGCCACCGAAAACACCACCCCACACAACAAGCCATCCTAAATGTTCCTTGATCAGATCTTGTACTAATTCTTTAACCATTTTAGGTGTCAGATCATCCAACCTTCTTGTAATGAGTGCTTCAACTGAAACGATCATATCTTCACTCAAAGCTGAGCTTTGTATCTGATGGTCAAGTTGTGCTTTAAAAGCAGAAGAAGAAACGATGGAGCTAACAGCACTCTTGAGTTTACGGGAAAAAGGATCACGTAATCCTTCTAATGCTTCTTCACCACCAAACATTGCAATAGCCCCACCGAATTTCGACTCCATTACAGTTTTAGAGAGTGCATCAAAAGCGGGAGAAAAGTCTGTACCTTCGACTAAAGGGGTCAGATCTATCTTCTCTTCTTCCTTTGCAAAAAAGTCTCCCAGCTGCTCTTTGGTAAAGAACTGTTTCATGATCATCTCACGGATTGATGCTTTAAACGCAGTAAAGTTTTTTTCTATCACGCCTGAACCATAAAGAAAGGGAACCTTTTCAAATAACATATGAATAGCAAGTTGGTTTGTAATGGCCCCAGAGA
>JBFEKK010000153.1:0-2976 GCA_041552675.1 Sulfurovum sp. | reverse complement strand
GCCAATGAGATGTTGCCAGTTCGTATCAAAAAAAGTAGCCGTATAAAGCCTGTTTTGACAAAAAACAGCAAATGGATACGTGCGCATGAAAGTGGCATGATACAAACCATTAAACAATTAGGTGATGTGGTGGAAGAAGGGGATGTCATTGCACGTATTCATTCATTGTTTGATGATCAAGGCTATGAAGTGACAGCTCCTTTTGATGGTATTATCATAGGAAAAACACAAATTCCTCTTATTCATGAGGGGGATGCAGCTTTTCATATTGCAGCACTGAAAGATCTGCAAATAGCTGAAGAACAGATGGAGCCTTTCCATCAAGATGAGACCCTGATGGAAATTCCAATGGTAGATGAGAGGATCGTATAAAAATGACTATATTTATACTTAGGAATGTGAGATGCATGAAGAAATAATAGAAAAATTGCGTGAAGAGAATGAACTTTTACGTCAAACTCATACGGAAGCTGAACTATATTATGCCAAAATGAAAGAGTTGGAAATATATCAGGCACAATTGGTCAAATTACTTACTCAAATAGAGGAAAAGTCCCAGAAAGTGATTGTACTCTTTGAAGGAAGGGATGCGGCAGGAAAAGGAAGCCTTATAGGGAGTATAGCACAATATTTGAACCCAAAGCACTGTCGTTCTGTTGCCCTTGGTAGACCTACGGATGAAGAAAAATCGCAATGGTATTTCCAAAAATATATTAAGCATTTTCCACGAGGGGGAGAATTAGTACTTTTTGATCGTAGTTGGTACAATAGAGCAATGGTTGAGCCGGTATTTGGATTTTGTACCCAGAATGAGTATGAGCTTTTTTTGGATACGGTGACAAACTTTGAAGATTCCTTTACTAAGCATGGTACACGTTTGATCAAGATCTATTTGAGCGTTTCAAAAGAGATACAAAATGAACGTTTTGAAAAACGTCGGACTGATCCTTTAAGACAGTGGAAACTTAGCGAAATAGATATGCAGGCACAGGCAATGTGGAATGAGTTTACTCAAAAAAAGAGAATTATGCTAGAACAAACACATACGCCTAAATCTCCATGGCATATTATTCGGTCCAATGATAAACATAAAGCACGAATAGAAGCCATGAAGTTGATATTGAGAGAACTTAATTTTAAAGAACAAGATTCCACTGTTGATTTGAAGGCAGATGAGAGTATTCTGGTCTCAGTTGAGGCTGAACTATTAGGTTGATACCATTATCTAAAATTACATCTAAAAGGTAAAATTATGCAACAAGTAGAACAGCTGGTTGATACACTTCATCTAGAAGATTTACGAAACCATTTACACCCCTCTATTTTTGATGAAAATGATGATTATGATATGCTTATTGTGCGTCTTCCTATCATTGCTGAGACTCTTGAAGTGATCTCATTAGGTTTTATCATTACCAAGGACACCAGTTATCTGTTTAATTCTGTAAAGAATAGACTAGAGGATTTAGAGAGTCGATTTGATGGACCACATCATAAAATAGATACACTGCTAGATAAACTACTTAAATCATTTCACTCATATCAGGATCAGATTTCTGACATGGAAGAGACACTCTATGAAGGCACTGTAAAAACGAACTTTATGACACTGTGGCTTACTTTAAAAAGAGATATTCTACGGATAGAACGTATCATGTTTCGTACTTCAGCTGTAATGCAGGATATGATTAATTATTATGAGACAGATGAGAATTTTCCTATGAATCACTATATAGATATTCATGAGCATTGTGAACGAATTTTGCGTTCTTCAACACTGCAGCTTTCAAAACTGGATTATTTATATAATTTTTATAATACGCGTACCAATGAAAAAATGAATCGTCTCATTTTTCTTCTTACTATTATTTCAGCTATTTTTCTGCCACTTAATTTAATTGTTGGCTTTTTTGGCATGAATACCAGTGGTTTACCATTTACAGAGGGAGCCAATGGAACATTAAGTGTGGTAGTGGGGTTAGTTCTCTTGGTTGTGGCCACATCATTAGGTGTTCTTTTATGGAGGCGTAAAATTGAGTACTCAGAATAAGCGATAGAATGAAAAAGCATAATGATTTGCTGCTGTTATAAAATATTTAACGTGTAAATTTTTGAACAGATTATTTATCTTCTCTTAAAAACCTAATTATCTAATATATTTTATATGGTTGCAACATTTAAAATACTTTTCCATTTAATCATACTTGTCTCGGTGTCTGATCTTTATAAAACTGCTGAGTTCTTAAACTCATTTGACGTTCGTAAAGCAGTGAAAAATGGTTCATTCTGAATCTCTTCTTTGAGGCTTGGTGATTGTTCTATGGCTTTTTCAAGGTCTTTCACAGCCTCTTTGAAATTATCTAGCTTTGCGTGTGCACAGGAACGCTGCCAGTAGGCATACCCATACTCGTTATCGATCTCTATGGCTTTATTACTTAAGTTTAGTGCCCATTCATACTCATCAAGATCAAGTACTGCATCTGCTTTGTAAGCATATACTTCTGCATCATTGTCATTGATCTTCAGTATCTCATCATAGAGATCTATTTTTGCCTGGGCATTGGTCTCTAGGTTTGATCTCATCCAATAAGAGTGGATAAGCTGTGCATTGTAAATATTTTTTTGGTTATTAAGGACTATTTGGGACTGCTCTTGTACTTTGTTTTGTAAGGTTGTCAACTCTTGTTTGTACTGCTCTGTGATCACCTCAATACTTGTCTCAATGATCTCTTCCGTTTTACTGCGAATATCTCTGAGAGAATTCCAGCCGGCAAAAAAGAGAATAGATGTTGCTGCAGCGATCAAATAGAAGATATTGGCAATTGTATCTGTCATATAGCGTGCTGCACGATCGTTATCTTGGATCTTTAACTGTGCAATATGCTGCTCCATATCAACACGTGTCTGTTGGTTGTCCATACGTACGGATTTTAATTCATCTAGAATATAACGTTCCATAAGTGGACGTTCAAGCAT
>JBFEKK010000152.1:0-2986 GCA_041552675.1 Sulfurovum sp. | reverse complement strand
GGTTGATAGAAGCTATTTTTTCTACTTCATAAGTAGCAAACTCTATGAGTTCAGCAAGCTTTGCTTCATCTTCCTTTATCTTTGAGAGCTGAGAAGCTTTTTCTTTATAATTTTTATACCGTTTTCTGTACTCTTTTAATGCCTGTTTAAATGTTTTATCTTTACTTAGTAGCTGACAATCGATCATCTCTAAAAGTGTTTCAGACTCAAAACCGCCTTTGTCACGTACAGACAGATACTTGACATAAGGAAAAAACATTTCACTCAAAGCCTTTTTAGAGATATTTTGGCCATCGATAAAGTAACGAAGCTTCTCTTTTTTAAGTGTTTTTACCGTCAGATCATTATCAAGTTCATAGGCATCACTTTCTAATCCGAGTGGTTTAAGTAAATTCACTTCGCATAGTGCTGCCGCACCTTGCGTACTGTATCCAAAACTGGAAAGTATCGCAGACATCAGCACAGACTTACCTGCTCCACTGGGTCCGGTTAAAACTACCAATCCATTTTCGAACTCTAATTCTACTTCATCAAAAGTAACAAGATCACGCAGATATAATCGTTCTATCAATTTTCATCACCCCATGAAAGTTTTTCTCTCAATACAGAGAAATAATTACGTTCTTTTCTATGCAGAAGCTTTGCACCTTCAACCGCACCTCTAATCGTGAGAATATCACCTTCGTGCATCTCATAATTATCTTGTCCATCTATGACTGCAATCACTTTTTCTTCTGGAGAAGAAAGTTCTATCGTAAAGTCTGCAGGTACAACAAGTGGGCGTTGGTTACTCAGTGAGTGTGCCAAGACAGGTGTCAAAATAAATGCTTGTGTCAATGGATACATCATAGGACCCCCAGCTGCAAGGTTATATGCTGTAGAACCTGTTGGAGTTGATATTATCAGCCCATCTCCTTTGTAGGTATTAAACCATTCCCCGTCTATAGAAGCATTGATTTTTGCCATTTTAGAGACAACGGGACGTGTGATGACAACATCATTAAAAGCAAAAAACTTTTGCACTTTTCCCTCTTTTGTCTTTACACACCCCTCGATCATCATTCTTTCATCTATACGGTATTCACCCTTGAAAAGTTGTTCTAAAAAGTTGTCTATATCATCTATAGTAATGTCTGCCAAAAAGCCTAAATTACCCGCATTGATTCCTACAACAGGCTTATGGTAGCCATAGCTTCGGCGTACCAGGGAAAGCAGTGTTCCGTCACCACCAAGCGAAACTAAAAAATCAGATTCTTCACACATGGATTCAAATCTAACACCTTCTTCGCCTATCATCTGTCCTGAACGTTCTGCAAGAAGTACATGAATACCTCTGGCTTCAAATTCACCTTTAATACGCTCGTAAAGTGTTTTTATATCCGGATCATTGGGTTTTAAAATAAATCCTGCAGTTTTTATCTGTGCTAATTTTTGATTACTCATTTTTTCCTGACTCTATTTAAGAAATATAATTGTTAGAGTAGCATAAATGTACTGTTAGTATTGGAAAATATTTCATATTGCCATATTTTTAAGAGTGAATTTAACCCTAAACTACTTTTTGATATAATCGCGCCATTATAAACAAGATAGGATAGTTATGAGAACACATTATTGTGCAGAAGTAAATGAAGAACATATTGGACAAGAAGTTACCGTTGCGGGTTGGGTCTCTTCCCGTAGAGATCATGGTGGGCTTATATTCATCGACCTTAGAGACAAAGATGAAGTAGTACAGCTTGTTTGTGATCCAGCAGACAATGTGAATGCGCATAAAATAGCTGAGGAAGTAAGAGATCAATTTGTATTGATAGCTAAAGGTAAAGTACGTGCTAGGGGTGAAGGACTTGAAAACCCTAAACTCAAAACTGGAAAGGTCGAGATCGTAGTTGATGATCTAAATATAGAGAACCGTTCTAAACCTATGCCTTTTGACCTCAATGATGACAAAGTAAATGAAGAGATCAAACTTAAGCACCGTTATTTAGAACTGCGTACACAAAAATCTTACGATATCTTCAAGCTTCGTTCAAAAGCGACTATCGCTGCACGTAACTCACTTGATGAACTAGACTTCCTTGAAGTAGAAACGCCTATCATTACTAAGTCTACACCCGAAGGCGCAAGAGATTACCTTGTACCTTCACGTGTACACCCTGGTGAATTTTATGCACTTCCACAGTCACCACAGCTTTTCAAGCAACTTTTGATGGTTGGTGGTTTCGATCGTTACTTCCAAATAGCAAAATGTTTCAGAGATGAAGACTTGAGAGCAGACAGACAACCTGAATTTACGCAAATAGATGTTGAAATGTCTTTTTGTGATCAGGAAGACGTGATAGCAGTTGCCGAAAAACTGATACACAATGTATTTTCTGCTTGTGGTTTTGACATTCCTACTACATTTAAACGTATGCCTCACTTTGAAGCGATGGAAAAATACGGTTCAGACAAACCAGATATGCGTTATGACTTAGCAATGGTAGATGTGATAGACATTTTTGAAAGATGTGATAATGAGATCTTCTCAAACATAGCAAAAGCGCCTAAGAAAAATCGTATCAAAGCACTCAAAGTACCAAAAGGTGATGAGATCTTTTCAAAACGTCAAATGAAAGGTTTTGAAGAGTATGTACGTAAATTTGGTGCATCTGGTCTAGGTTACTTCCAGATGAAAGAAGATGGTCTTAAAGGTCCACTTGCAAAATTCTTTACGGAAGAAGACATTCAGGCTATCATTGACAGATGTGAACTTGAAGTAGGTGATGCTGTCTTCTTTGGTGCCGGTGAGAAAAAACTGGTATGGGATTATATGGGTCGTTTCCGTATCTATCTTGCAGAAACTATGGATATCATTCCTAAAGACACTTTTGAGTTCTTATGGGTGATGGACTTCCCTATGTTTGAAGTGGAAGAAGGTAAGGTTAAAGCACTTCACCATCCATTTACACAACCAAAATCATTGGATTATGAAGATATCGAAGAT
>JBFEKK010000151.1:0-3091 GCA_041552675.1 Sulfurovum sp. | reverse complement strand
TGCACCGTTTTTTACAGGATAAGCATTTTGTACGCCGATAGTAAAATCACCCTCATACTTGCCTAAAGCTGTTGCAGGAGGAAAGATATAAACGTGGTCTTCAGGTTTTTTTGCAAGCAACTTTTCATTCAATACTTCAATGTATTTTTCGGTTGATGCTCTTGTATGGTTTGTTTTAAAGTTTGCTGCAAAAATCAATCAAAATCCTTTTACTGAAGTGCTTCTAGCCCTGGCAGAGAAATACCTTCGATCAGTTTCAAGCTTGCTCCACCACCTGTACTTACGAAGGTCATCTCATCTGCATCACCGGCACGTTGTGTCACATCAGCAGTGTCACCACCCCCTACAATCGTTGTTGCATGTGTTTGTGCAATGTTGTTTGACATAGCGAAACTACCTTTTGAATATCTGTCCATCTCATAAACCCCCATAGGACCATTCCATATGATCGTTTGTGCATCATTGAGTGCTTCGCGGAAAAGTCTTGAGGATGCAGGACCGATATCCAGTCCCATCCAACCTACAGGTATCTCTTGTATAGGAAGAAATTTCACTGTAGTCTTCTCTGAAAATTCTGGTGCTACCACGACATCCACCGGTAAATAGAATTTAACCCCCAGCTCTTTGGCTTTAGTCATAATGCCTTTTGCTTCATCCAACAAATCATCTTCAACCAATGAATTCCCTACTTCATATCCTTGTGCCTTAAGGAAAGTAAATGCCATTCCACCGCCTATGATGATCTTATCTACTTTATTTACAAGGTTTGTCAATGCTTGGAGTTTACCAGATACCTTCGAACCCCCTACAACTGCGACAAAGGGACGAACAGGGTTTTCAAGTACTTTAGAAAAGAAATTTATCTCTTTGCTCATAAGAAAACCTGCTGCTTTATGGTCGGTGTCAAAGAATTTGGTGATCGCATCAATAGAAGCATGTTTTCTATGACAGGCACCAAATGCATCATTGATGTAAAACTCTGCAAAACTTGCTAACTGCTCTGCAAATACCATATCATTTTCAGTTTCCCCTGCTTCATAACGAAGATTTTCAAGTAAAAGCACATCACCTTCTTTCAGTGCTGCTGCTTTAGCTTTAGCATCTTCACCTACAACATCTTCTGCCATAAGGATATCATTTTCTATTTTCAGTAAAGTACGCAGTCTTTTTGCTATAGGGGCCAATGAATACTTCTCTTCATACTTCCCAGGTTCTGGTCTTTCATAATGAGAAGCAAGAATAATTTTACATTTTCTGTCTATACAATAACGAATTGTCGCCAAAGCAGAACGTATACGTCTGTCATCTGTAATGTTCCCAAATTCATCTTTAGGTACATTAAAATCACATCTTATAAAAACTCTTTTACCATCAATTTTTAAATCTTTTAATGTTTTCATATATTCCCTGTCTTACTTTTTACTTATATGTACTGCCATGTCTACTAAACGGCGAGAGTATCCCCACTCATTGTCATACCAAGAGAGCACTTTTACCATGTTATCTCCTATCACCTGGATAGTATCAAGTGGCACAACCGTGCTTAACTCTTCACCCACAAAATCTTGAGAAACCCTGTACTCTTCATCCACACCTAAAATACCTTTGTGAGAATCTTCACTGGCCGTTTTAAATACGGCTTGTACCTCTTCAACAGTTACGTTTGCGTTTAGTGTTACTGTCAAATCGACCATAGAGACATCCGGCGTTGGTACTCTTATCGCCTGTCCGTTTATCTTACCTGTAAGATTTGGAAGCACTTTTGAGATAGCTTTTGCTGCACCTGTAGTAGTCGGTACCAAGTTCACTGCACCTGAACGCCCTTTTCTCGGATCTTTTTTATGTTTTGCATCTAGGATAGGCTGCGAAGAGGTATATGAATGTATCGTAGTCATCAAGCCTTTCTCTATACCAAATGCATCATCCAAAACTTTTGCTACAGGAGCCAGTCCATTGGTCGTACAGCTTGCATTTGAAACGATAGCCTCGCCTGCATAATCATCTGCATTTGCTCCAAGTACGAATGTTGCCGTATCATCTTTGGCCGGTGCAGAAAAAAGCACTTTCTTTATGCCATTGTCCAAATAAGGTTGTACACTCTCTGCCGTTAAGAACGCACCAGTACACTCCAAGACAAGCTCAGCACCGCAAGAGGCGAAATCCAGCTTAGAAAGATCACGTTCAGCAAAGATCTTTGCTTTAGTCCCACCGATATTCAGATACCCATTGGCTACAGTAACATCATTACGTCTTCCATGGACAGAGTCATATTTTAGGTTGTATTGGATCATCTCATCGGTGCCAGAAGCATTCACAGCAACAAGTTCAATATCATCTCTATCTGCAATAATACGCGCCACACATCTACCGATTCTACCAAGTCCGTTAATTGCTACTTTTACAGCCATACTTTACCCTTATGATTATTATGCTAAAATTACGCAATTTTACAGTAAATGAGGTTAGTATTTGGTTAATCATCAAAAGCCTACTATAGCTATCTTTGGAGGGAGTTTTGACCCTCCTCACAAAGGACATCAACTTATCGTTGAAAAAGCTGTAGAAAAGTTGCAGATCGATCAACTGCTTGTCGTACCTGCTTATCTGAACCCTTTTAAAACATCTTCACTGGCTGATGCCTCTGCAAGGCTTGCTTGGTGTCATACACTGTTTGATCCCATAGAGCATGTGAAAGTAGATGATTATGAGATCAAAGAAGGCAAAAGTACCGTAACCTCACAAAGCGTAAAACATTTTAACCAGAGATACCATGTCAAGTATCTGATCATAGGATCTGACAACCTGTCAACATTGACAAAATGGCATGAATTTGAATGGCTGAATGATACAGTGACCTGGGTTATAGCAACACGGGATGATCACCATTTAGCTACGGATGAGCTAAAGAACTGGGAGGTTCTTCCTATAGAAGCACCTATGAGTTCAACGCAAATAAGAGAAGAAAAAGATTTACAATTTATTGACGAAAAGATCAGAGAATCTGTCAAACATATATTAGAAGGGCAACACCATATGACAATAGACGAAAGAATAGAAAATATCGTAAAAATACTTGACGATAAGAAAGCCG
>JBFEKK010000150.1:0-3109 GCA_041552675.1 Sulfurovum sp. | reverse complement strand
CTAATAGGCAAGTATGCACTCATAGCTCCAAACTTGCTCTCAGCAGCCTGATGCGTAAAACTCGCTTCAGGGCCTAAGTAGGCGACACCTTCAGGAAGCTCAAGATTTCTGGCTACCGCAAACATCTCCAAAAAGAGTGCATCTATCGCAGCATCCGTAAGTTTACCTTTATTTTGACTTTTTAAGCGATTAAGAATAGCTTGTTCACGTTCAGGACGATAGATAGGTCCGCCAGTAGTATTTTTAACTTCGCCTACCTGATGCACCAATTCCATACGTTCATTGTAGAGTTTCAACAATGCATCATCGATATTGTCTATCTTGTCTCTCAGCTCATCTAAAGTCATATTCTCACCCTGCCTTTTTTTGCTTTACTTTTCCAAATACTCAAGCTCTAAACGTACCTGGTCTTCATAGGTTTCACGCTTACGTATGAGTCTGTCTTTTCCGCCTTCAAGTGCCACCTCTGCAGCTTTTGCACGTGTATTGTAGTTACTTGCCATCGTAAATCCATAGGCACCAGCAGAGTGCACCACGATAAGGTCATTATGTTCCAGAGGCGGAAGAGGCACATTTTTGCCAAAAAAGTCACCACTTTCGCATACCGGTCCCACCACATCTGCGGGTGTTTTTTCACCTTCTTTGAGCACAGCTTCAATCTTATGATACGCATTATAGAGGCTTGGACGAATAAGGTCATTCATTCCACCGTCTACAATGACAAAACGTTTTCCATCATTTACTTTTTCATAGAGCACCTTAGTAAAAAATGCCCCTGCATTGGCTACCATGTAACGCCCCGGTTCACAAAGCAGTGTCACATCAAGCCCTTTGGTTGCATCAAATATCGCTTGGGTATATACCTCGGCAGGAATCGTCACCTCATCATCATAGACTACACCGATACCCCCACCGACATCAAAGAACTTAATATCGATCTTAATCGCTTTAAGTGAACGGACTAGATCTGCTACAATACCACATGCTTCACGGATAGGTTCAATATTTGTCAGCTGAGAACCAATGTGAAAATGGATACCTACAGGATTTAAAAACTCCGATTTATTGGCATAAATATACATACGTTTTGCCATATCTATCTCTACACCAAATTTGTTTTCATGCAATCCTGTTGAAATATATGGGTGTGTTTGCGGATCAATATTAGGATTGACCCTGATAGAGATACGTGCTTCTTTACCCAGCTCTTTAGCCACCATCTCTACACGTTTCATCTCAGCTTCACTCTCTAAGTTAAGAAGTAAAATATCTTGTTCCAGTGCTTCACGTATCTCATCATCACGTTTTCCTACACCAGAAAAAATGATCTTATATTTATCTACACCTGCAGTCAATGCACGTTTGACTTCACCGATACTCACACAGTCAGCACCAGCACCAAGCTTAGCCAAATGCGCGATAACAGAAAGATTCGAGTTTGCTTTTACTGCATAATTGATGAGTGATTTTTTACCTGCAAAAGCATCTTTAAGTGTGGTATATCTATTTTCAATATAATCAAAATCATAAATATACAAAGGCGTACCATATTTGTTTGCCAATGCTTTATAATCAATATTCATTTATACTATCCTATATGCTCAATACCTTGAGTCTATTTTAGGGTGATTTTATCTAAAAGTTGATTAAAAGGTACATTTAAAGTGCTGCAGGGGATTATACAAGGCTTCTTTCATCTGTAAAATAGATATAAATGGCATAGGCCCACAAAAGAATTACAGGTAATATAGCTGTCAATTCAGGAAGTAAAACACCGTTTGCTCCCATTTGACTTAAACCAAACAAGATACCCCAAATTACAAATGTTGTAGCCAAAGAGAGTGCGATCACTGCACCCATATTCATCATTCTGGCATGAAAAGGGAGTTTGAAAAATAAAATCAGTAATAAGGCTAGTGAAAAAAGTGGTACGACCACTTTATCATACAATGATGACCTAATTTTACCTGAACTTAGATTTTGTTTATTTAATAATTCCCATGTCGTATAGGCATCTAGGATATTCAATGCTTTACCCTCATACAGTGACTCTATGATCTTAGGTTTATAACCCTCTAATGTTTCTATACTCTCTTTATGTTCTACGGTATATCTTTTCAATTCGCCATTTTCATAAATGTGTGTTTTCAACGTAGCATCATGTGCCGTCCATATTTCACCATCAAATGTTGCTACAGGTGCATTTATCGTATACCGTACCTGATACCCCTCTACTTTAAAAATCGTAATATCTTCTATCTTTTTTTCTATAGGATCAAGCTTGGTGATATAGACAAAGGTATCATTGTATTTGAAAAAAAGGTCATTAACATTGTAGCTACCCAATCTATTTTCTAGAAGAAATTCCGCTTTGTCTTTTGCATAAGAAAACTCTGTTGTATGTAAGGTTAAAAAAATGATATACGTCAAAGATCCTACTGCGAATAATGGTACAAAAAGTCTTTTTTTATCATATCCGAAGGCATGAAATGCTCCCATAGTGTTATTTTTGATCAGTGAAAGCTTCGTCATAATAAGTGCAAAAACAATGGCCAAAGGGTACAGTAAGCCCAGTGCTTCCTGCCACATGTAAAAGATATAGAGTATTTTATAGTTTGAAGCAACATCGAGCTTCTGTACATGTTGGAAATAATCAATCGCAGCGAAAGCAAAAGAGAGACCAAATAATATCGACAATAGATTTTTACTATACAGTTTGACTAAATATCTAAAGTGTAATGAAGGATTAAATAGACTCATAGACATAAACCTTCTATAGATTTCAAGCTGTATTTTGACTTCACTTCATTAAGTTCCTCTTTGGATAGCATTTTACAAGCCTCCGCTACATGGGCTATCAATGTATCTAACATAGGAACCTCATCTTGGGAAAAGTCATGCAATACATAGTCTGCCACTTGTGACTTATGCTCTGGCTTACCCACACCTACTCTCACACGTAAATACTCTTTTGTGATATGTGTATCGAGCGACTTGAGGCCATTATGACCACCATGTCCCCCACCTCTTTTAAAGCGTACCGCACCAAAAGGGAGATCAATATCATCATGGATCACAATAATATCTTCAAGTTCTACTTTGAAAAAAT
>JBFEKK010000149.1:0-3140 GCA_041552675.1 Sulfurovum sp. | reverse complement strand
GCTTCAAGTTCATCTCCGTCAAGCTGTTCTTCTTGAAGAAGAAGCTCTGCTTGCTCTTTTGTTAAACCGCCAGAGTGTTGATGCACAACTTCTTCTATGGCATCGTGTTGCATTTGCGCCTGGGCGTACTCTGGGGTACAGAAGATCCCACAGTGACAGGTACCATCTTCAGGGATCTCTTTTTCCAGAGCAGGTGTACATGGGCAGATACGGTTGTCTGCCGCTTTTTGTTCCTCCTTTGTTTCTCCTATCACCATGAAACAAGGACAAAATCTTTTGCCATAGATGAGCTTGTTTCTTGCAAGCCCCATAGCCACACCTTCGTTGACCTCTTCATTGGGGTTGAGGACAAAACCAAATTGGTTATTTACTTTGTCTACAAAGGTCCATGTTTTTTCCAGTTCAGCTTGAAATTCATCTGAGTTCATATCTATCGGTTGCATTACATTCCTTTCATTGTCGTGTTGGTATTGTTGGTTTCTAGCGTTTTTGCCATTGCATCAAATTCTTGTACAAAAACCTGTATTTGTTTCCCCCAGTTTATCAGCATATCTTGAGTTTTATTGAGGTCGATATGAATGTATTGTTCATTGATCTCAATGCCGGCTTCTTTTGTTTCCACAACCCCTTTTTCCATATCATCAGAGAGTTTTTTCATTTGTTCACCCATTTTTTTATTCATCTCTCTAAAAAAATCTTTAGTTTTATTTGTATCTATAGTGATGGTGCCATCTTCCATACTGATACCCATTTTATGAAGTTTGGAAGCATTATTGTCTGGGAAGTCTTTTTTTGCCTCTAGCTCTGCCAGTAACGCTGCTCTGGCCTGTTGTGCTATTTTAGCATCATGCTCAGCTTGCTGTTTGGCTTGTTGTTCTTTGTTCTCACAGCCAGTAAAGGAGAGTAATAGTATGAGACTCATAAGTAGGTGTCGCATAAGTATCCTTCTTGAATTGATAGATACATTATACAATGATTTATAAAAGAAAGATAAATCTCCCATATCATGAGATAGAGGAGACTTGAAGTAAGAAGCGTTATGTGTAGATTATTCCCCACATTTACCTTTGCCACATTTACCTTTGGCTGGAGCTTTTTTACTGCTGTCACATTTCCCGCTGTCACATTTTGTTTCCGTTTTTTTGCTACTGTCACATTTTCCACTGTCACATTTTGTTTCCGTTTTTTTGTTGCTGTCACATTTACCACATTTCCCTTCTGCTGTTGCCAGTGTAAATGTGAGTGCCATTGCTCCAAGTAATATCAGTAGTTTTTTCATTGTTTTTTCCTTTTTGTTATTGCTCTTCACCAAAGAGAAGGTGGTCTAAGCTAAATTTTCCGGCTCCAAATGAAGCAAATATTGCTAAAAAAAGCATGTAATATAAAGGAATTTCAAACCCATTATCTCCTGCAGCAAAACCATGGGCTAAATGTACGGTAGTAATGGCAACAACCATCACCACAATAAGCGGCAGTGAGATAAGTCTTGTAAAGAGCCCCAAGGTTAATAACACAACACCCAACAGTTCCGTACTGGCTGCCAGATAGGCATTCAAAGTAGGGAAAGGGATCCCTAGTGTACCAAACCAGCTGGCAACACTAGATATATCTGACCACTTTTGCATCGCTGGGTTGTAAAATCCATAGGCGATAGTAAGTCTGGCCAAAAGTAAGGCGATGTCCTCTCCCTTCCTTAATATATTTCTGGTGCTCGGATAGATACCTTTTAGCATTTGTAACTCCTTTATATATAATAAGTCTGTTGTTACACTGCAAGTATAGTATTTAAGATGTGTAAGGTGTGTGTATTGAGTAAAGAAAAAGAATCCTGTTCACTTTAAAAGAGAACAGGAAGAAGAGACTATTTATCGCCATCTTTAGCGCCTGCATTACACTTTTGTGCAGGTAGTTCCGATTTTTGCATAGCACTATCACATTTTCCAGCTTCACATTTTGTCATAGGTTCAGTGTTTGTGTTTTCTTTCTCTCCACATCCTGTAAGGGAGAGTAGTGAGAAGCTCATGAGTGCCCAAAAAAGTAATTTTATCATAATCATATCCTTTAAAATAATGGTGTAATGTCGTCTATCATAAGTGTATTCTATAAAAAATCTCTAACTACTAGAAAGACTCAAGCTAACAGGCTAAAGAGAGAAGGTAGTGATATTTATTATCCACATTTCTTACTAGCATCACATTTTGTCGTAACAGCTTTTGGTGTGTCTCCAGAACATTTCGTTGCTCCATCACATTTACTGCTCGCTGAGCATTTAGCATCTGCTTCTGTAGTACTATTCTTTGTACAGCCACTAAAAGCAAGCATAGTCAAACCTATGAACGCACCAACAATTAATCTTTTCATATTTTTGTCTCCTTATATCTTTTTGACAGTTGCAGTATAATATACGACTTGTGTAAAGTACGTGTAGTTATTGCACTTAAAGTGCACACATGATACGTATAATTAGAAAAATCAATGTAAAGACAGCGTAATGAAAAGAAGAAAATTTCTCATATTAGGTTCCGTTTTGGGACTCTCTCCCTATATACAGGCAAAAGAAGTCAGTGATTTTGAGAAAACGTTTAAAAGGGTAGCACCGACACTCTCTGCAGTGCAGGAGCATCTATTCCCAGAAGGAAGTAAACTCCCCTCTGCCAAATCGATGAAGGTAACACACTTCTTGTTTGAAACAATGATGCATAAGAGCTTTGATAAAGATATCAAAGCATTTGTCATTGAGGGAGCAAAAGAACTTGAGAAGCGTGAAAAAGGAAGATTCATATCTTTGACAGATCAGGAGAAAGAAAAGGCCCTGCGTGCCTATGAAGAGACACGTTATGGTAGTCATTGGTTGTCCCGTATCATGACACTGACAATGGAAGGTCTCTTTTGTGATCCGATCTATGGCTCAAACATTCAAGAAGCAGGATGGCAGGCGATCTCCTCATATGGTGGCTTTCCGAGGCCTGCAACAAGGTATATAGAGCTATGAGTGTGTATGATGTTGTTATAGTCGGCTCAGGAGCAAGTGGCGGGGCTGTAGCCTATACTTTATGTCAAGCAGGGTACAAAGTAGCAGTTTTAGAAAAAGGCCGACTCATCAAACGTGAAGAGTTCTCTAAAGATGAGTTAGCCTACTG
>JBFEKK010000148.1:0-3166 GCA_041552675.1 Sulfurovum sp. | reverse complement strand
TAAGTTATTATCTTGGTAGTATTTTAATAATGCCTGTGGATCTTGACCTGTCATCGTAGCTTGGTAACCCAATGCAGCAATGACCTCTTGTTCATGTACATCGATCCCCTCTCTTTTAGCTAAGGCTTCAACAATAAGCGCCAACTTTATACTTTTTCTTGCCTCATCACGTACAGATTCTCTAAGCTCCTTAAATTTACCCTTATCTTCCATATAAGCTTTATGTTGCTCTTCACTGAATCCTCTTGTCTTTTCACGGACCTTTGCATCGATTTCTTGTTCTACTATGTTATTTGGTAAGGTGAAGTCAAATTTTTCAAGTAAAGCTTTTACGATTTTGGGCTTAAGTTCACGCATATAAATTTGTGACAGTTCTTCAGCAGTTACTTGCTCTGCGAATTGTTTCTTCAGTGTTTCAACTGTTGCTGTTTCATTATTTAATACTTTTTTTGCAAAAGCGTCATCAATTGTCTCCGCTTTTTGCTCTTGGATTTCATGCAGTTTTACAACAAATTTAGCTTCTTTACCTGCTAGATCATCCGCTGAATAATCTTTTGGGAAAGTGACGATAACATCTCTTTCTTCGCCATACTCCATGCCTACAAGCTGCTCTTCAAATCCTGGAATAAACTTGTTGGAACCAACTTGAATATTAAACTTCTCAGCACTGCCGCCTTCAAAAGGTTTACCATCTATATACCCTGTAAAATCGATCACAGCAACATCACCGTTTTCAATCGGTTTTGGTTTTTCAAGCTTGGTAAATGGCGCTTGTTTTTGAGCGAACTCTGCAAGTTTAGCTTCTACAGCCTCAGGGCTTGCAGTAGGTTTTGTGTAAGTAGGCGCGATATCCTTGAAATCAATGTCATCAACATTGATTTCAGGACTGACAGCTACTTCTACTTCAAAGTAAATAGAATTATCTTGTTGTTCATATTTTTTAAGTCCAGGTTGACCCAAAAGATTTTCAACATCTAAATTACCTTCTTTAATTCCAGCACTAATAAAGTCTTGAAAGACTTGTCCTGCTGCATCCTGCTCAATATTTTCATCTGTAGATTTTTCATCTTTTGGCTTTTTTGCCGCTTCTTCTTTAAGTTTAGTAACCTTGTCTTCAATCACACTATTCTCAACTGTACCACTTATAATGTAGTTTATATCATCTATTTTTTCTACTGTAACTTTCACTACAATCCTTTTGGTTTTAATTGCGTAATTTTAGCATTATTGTCTAAAATTAACATGTTAAGGCATTTAAGTTCAATGAGTCAATAAATATTAAGGGTTCAATCGTTTTATGAGTAATCGTGTTAACAGTACAAAGTTGTTGAAATTGATAGCTTCAAGCTATTAAATTGTTTTGATTTTAGGGGTGGGATAACTCTAAGTTTAGCGTTTAAAATTTTTATATGAAGGTTTGGATTAATACTATTGCTAGATGACAAAAGAATCATTTAGCTTAGTCACCCAAGAGGGTGACTAATGGTTTGAAGAGCTTACTCTTCGTGACCAGCCATTTCCATTGTAATACAATTACGGTCAAGCATGTCAGAACAAACGTATACACAAAGTGCACACCCTTTACATCTATCTTCATCTACCCATGACGTGTTGTGCTCTTTATCGAACATAAGCGTATTTGCTTCTGGACAATATAGAGTACACGTGTTACATTTATATTCAGCACACTTGTCTGCGTCTACTTTTGCTACATAATACATTTAATTCCTTCCTTATATGTCAAATCTGACAATTAGTTCAGATCCACTGATATCTACAGAGTCAGCCATCTCAAAAGTTTTATTGATAACGTTCATATTCGCTTCAAGTAATTGTTCTTTTTTCTTAAACTTTTTCTCAATAGCAGAATCCAGCATAGCTGTACCACCAGAAGAAACGAATGAAGTTCCCAAGAATCTTTCTCTTACCGCTGCTTCAATGTTTTCAGTTGTTACAAGTTTTGTAAGACCAAGAAGCATACCCATCATTGCCATATTCGTTGCAAGTTCAGTACCTGCAATTTTTAGTGCCAATGCTGTTGCATCAAATTGTACAACTGTTGCATTTAGATCTTCAAGAACTTTAATATCGTCTTCAGTAAGAACATCAAAATCAGTATTGATAATGATCAAACTGTTCGGCTTTAGACCAGTATAGAAAGGCATTGTATATGATTTACCATGTGTAACAACTTGTGAGTGGTAGATCATAATAATATCAGGGTAAACAACTTCACCCACTTCATAAATCGGTTGATTAGAAGCACGTACATATGCTTCAACAGGTGCCATTCTTTTTTCAGAACCAAAGAATGGTACCAATGATGCATATTTACCTGCGTTATCCATAGTAGAACCAAGGATGTGAGCAGTAGTTACAACACCCTGCCCACCTAGTCCTGAGATTCTAATATTATATCGTTCTCTTTTCTTTTGCTCAGCCATATTAAACCACCTCTGCTTTTTTTGCTCTTTTAGCCGCTTTTTCTTCAGCTTCTACACGTTCGATTACAGCTTTAGCTTCATCAGTCATGTACTCTTCAAACTGGAATCTTGTTTTCTCTTTCTCTTTTGCATCCGCAAATACATCTTCTGTAGGAATAGAGTACTCAATGTTACATGAAGTATACGCGTGAATAAACGTTGGTCCAACTTCTCTAGCAACAAAGATCGCTCTTCTGATGATTTTTGCAGCTTTTTTGATGTTCGTTGGAGACATTCTTACAGTATACACACAACCAGCAGCTTTTGCTAAATCAGTTGCAGGCATTTTCTCACCTTTTTTACCTAGTGGAGCCATCTTAAGGATAGCACCCTTAGGAGACATACCAGACTCTTGACCACCAGTGTTTCCATAAACTTCGTTATCAAGCATGATCGTTGTGAATTTTTCACCACGGATCCATGAGTGCATAGTCATAGAGAAACCGATATCCATAGTACCACCGTCACCAGCGATTGTGATAACGTCTTTATGTTTATCTGGGAAACGTAGTCTAAATGCACGTGTAAGACCAGAAGCCATAGCATTTTGGTCACCATAGTTACCATAAATGAATGGAACAGCAGCTTGAGAAATAGCCAAACGACCACATCCAGCTGTACCTAATGTTACAGTCTCTTCAGGTTGTGGAAGTGAAGCGAAGATCAATCTGATGTAATACGCC
>JBFEKK010000147.1:0-3183 GCA_041552675.1 Sulfurovum sp. | reverse complement strand
TCCAAAATACATACCTTGGATCCATTCAAGGCCTAAAAGTACATACCCTAAAGAAGAGAGTAACATCGCAAAAACAACGCCGATGAGTAAAATATACAGCCAATCAAGGACCTTGATACGTAAAGCAATATTATACATCCAGCAATCCTCTGAGATTTTCAACACCCAACATCACACCAGGCCACCCCTGAGCTGCATAAACAGTATCACCTACATGGTATAAACCTTCTATAGTAGTATCATTTGAAGGCAATTTTGGTAGGAAGTTTTTCATAGTGATAGCATTTCCTCCAAGTTGTGCACGGTTGATATAACGTTTGAAGCTTCTGGGCGTAGCAGCAAACTGATGTACTATTTCGCTTTCATTTATATCAAGTATATCACAGATACTCTTTAGCATTTGGCTTTGTAATTCATGCTTTTTAGCCTTATAAGTATTTTTATCTTCCCAAAACCTGAGGTCAGTATGTATAGATACGGTCACACTATATTGTCCTTCAGGTGTAAGCATGTTATCTGTCACATCTGAAAAAGAGACAAAGAGTGCATTGGATATACTGTGTGTATATCGTTCATCCTGTATCAGTTGATAATGATGTTCATACTTCTTCATACTTTTTATGGTCATATAGAGCATAAATGAACTTTGGTGATTGTTGAGTGTTTCATACTTTTGATAATATTTCTTTATTTTTTCATCATTAAAAAGTTTTCCGCTGTCATAAATAGTACTGTTCAGTATCACTTTTTTAGCTTTTAGTGACTCATTTTTGGTATGCAGTGTGAAATGATCACTATGTCGTTCAATCTTTTCTATTTGTGTATTACGTTTGATATGCTTCATCTTTGCTGTCATCTGATCAAACAATCTTCCGAATCCACCAGGTATATAATGTGTTTCATTAAAAGAATATCCCAAAGAGAGTGCTGCAGTAAAAAAATTGATCTCTTTTGAATGAGCCTGTGCAACGATAAGGATCTGTGCTTCTAGAAATTTTTGATACTCTTCCGAAATATCTCCATAAAAATCGTTGATAAAATCATAGGCATTGGTCCGTAAGAAACGTTGAAATTTGACTAATAAAGGCAAAAAACTTGTCAATGAAATAAGTTTATGCCATAGTGAACGATTAGAGTAGTAGTGCCCATGCAAAGCATAAAACTCTTTTCCAAGTCTATGAACCAGTGTCCAAAATTCACGGTTTTTAGGATGAGGATAGTTTTGTTCAAGCACCTCTAAAAAATCTTCTAAGTCTGAAAAACGAGGTGTCACTTTACCATTTTGTATAATGACGATTGTAGGATCCGTGACCAGAAGTTCAGGAGTAAAGCCTATCTTGTCAAACATTGATTTTACAATATGCCCTTCTTCATAGCCTGCAAGTGTTGTCGCACCGGTATTATATAAATAACCTCTATGCTTAAACGTTGAACTGCATCCACCAAGATAGGGTTCTTTTTCAAACAAAACAGTCTCATACCCTTTTGCATCGAGATATGCAGCTATGCTACTGCCACCGATACCTGAACCCACTACTGCATACTCTATCATCAGGAAGCTTTCATACTCTCATAGATATTTGTGATACATTTTACAAATGACGGATGGTCATTTGGTGCTTTTGCCACACGATACTCCTCGAAACCAACCTCATCAGCGATCTCTCTATACTCTACATCCAATTCAAATTCTGTCTCAGAATTATCGATTGTAAAAGCTATAGGGTAAATAATAACCTTTTTCTTCTTCAGACTTTTGAGTTTGTCCTCAAGATAGGGACGTATCCACTCCAGTGGTCCAAGACGTGACTGATAGGCAAGATGTGTCTTATGAAACTTGATATCTGCTTCCAGCAATGCCTTTCGTGCATGATATACATTGTATTTGATATGACGCTGATAGTCATCTCCATTATCTATGATCTTTTGCGGTAATCCATGTGCGGAAAAAACCAATTCAAAATCACCAGGATCATCATTTCCAAGTGTCTCCTTGATCCGTTCTATACTTGCAGCGATATAGTCTGGATGACGGTAATAACTGTTAAGTGTTTTTACTTTAGCATGGATACCCTGTTTTTTGATACTCTCTTCGAGATCTTCTATACTTGAAAGTGTCGTTGTACTTGAGTAATGGGGATAGAGAGGAATAGCATATATCTCATCTACATTTTTAAGCCCTTGAAGTGTGTCACGTGAATAAGGAGGAGTGTAACGCATAGCCATATGTACAGTCGCATCGATACCCTCTTCAAGTTTTGAAATGAGTTGTTTTGTATACCCTACCAAAGGAGACTTGCCTCCTAAAGCAGCATAACTATCTTTGGCTTCCTCTTTTCTTTTCCAAGTAATGAGTTTTGCTATCATCATGCGTATGGGTTTAGGCGCAGATATGATACGTTTATCATTGAACATATTGTTCAAAAAAACTTCTACTTCATCCAAATTATTTGGACCGCCCATGTTCATTAATACAACTGCTCTTTTCATGAGAACCTCACTTTTTTGTTTATTTTACAAAGAAAGGGTTTCTGTTCGTAGCCTCATAATGTCAATTCATTGTAAAAACTAGTTTAACTGGTGTTTTAGCGCTTTTTCTATGTCTGTATATTCAAAGACAAAACCTTGTTCCTGAAGTGCTGTGGGATAGACTTCTTTCGAACCTGTCAGGACAGAGCTGGCTTCACCATACATGATACGCAAGGCAAATTCAGGAATAGGAAGGATGGTAGGACGATGTAAAACCTTTCCTAATGCTTTTGTTAAAACATAATTTGTGACAGGGTTGGGGGAAACAGCATTGAAAACACCGGTCAGCTGCTTATCAATGATGAACTGATAGATACGTACCAGATCTTCCATGGCTATCCAACTGGTCATCATCTTTCCGTTACCGATAATGCCTCCCACACCCCATTTAAACGGGGTAAGCATCTGTGCCAACGCACCCCCCTCTTTGCCAAGGATCACACCAAAACGTAAGATAGTAGTGGGTTTTTCACATAAACAAGCTTCATCTTCCCACTTATGGGCAAGTTCACCCAAAAAATCATCGGCGATCTGGGTACAGCTTTCATCACATTTTTGATCGTCAGGATAGATACCGATGGCCGAAGTAGAAATGAATTGTGTAATATTGCTTTGATTAATCGCTTTGACTAGACGTTCCGTACTCTCTATACG
>JBFEKK010000146.1:0-3257 GCA_041552675.1 Sulfurovum sp. | reverse complement strand
GGACTAGACATCTCTGAACTCTCTTTAGAAGACCTGCAAAGCATAGATGAACGCATAGGTGAGGGTGTAGTAGCTCTGCTTGACAATCGTGCCTCTATGAATGCACGTCAATCTGAAGGTGGCACGGCTACTGTGAGAACGCTAGAGCAGGTGGAGAGTTTGAAGGGTTGGTTAGATAAACAAAAGTAGTTTTTCTCATCGTTATTAAGACGAACAGGAAAGGCAGATGTTTTTGTGTTCCTCCGGTGTCTCACCAGCGAAGTGTTCGAACTCTGGCAGTTCGTCAAATGGATGCGCCGCGATATGCAGCAGTGTTTCTACCATAGAAAAGTCCCCACGTTCGGCCAGTATGATCGCTTCTTGTAGCATATAGTTTTTCAACACATATTTTGGATTGGTCTTTAACATCGCTTTTTGGCGCTCCTTTTGCGTGCGTGTCTCTTTAGCCAAACGTTCATCATACAGGTTAAGCCAGCCGTCAACGGGCACAGGATTCATGGCGATATCAAAGAGAGGCATCCTGTCACCGTCATAGCGGCTGAGGGTTCGAAAGAAAAGGGTATGGTCCACGTAGGCATCTTGCAGTGTCCCCACTAAATCTTTGATGAGTTCAACATCCTCATCCAGCCTCAAAGCCAGTCCCAGTTTTTCGCGCATGACATCGATATATGCATCAGGGTAGAGGAAATTTCCAAAATCATCGAGTTTCTTCTGCATTCTCTCTTTATCAATGATCGGAGTAAGTGCTTTGGAGAGCATGGTGAGGTTCCAGTAAGAGACATTGGGCTGATCACCGTAGCTGTAGCGACCTGCCTTATCGGTTTTGTTACACACAAATCCGTAGTCAAAATCATCCAGCATGGCATAAGGGCCATAGTCGATGGTGAGACCTGCGATGGACATGTTGTCTGTATTCATGACACCATGGTTAAAGCCAACACCTTGCCACTGAGCGATCAGCTTTGCTGTACGCTCAACGACTTCACAAAAAAACTTAAAATAGCGATCTTCATCATTTTGCAGATGCGGATAAGATTCCGTGATGACATAGTCTGTGAGAGATCTGAGTTTGTCGTACTCTTTAAAATAGTAAAAGTATTCAAACGTACCAAAACGCACCCAACTTGGTGACAGTCTCATCACTATCGCCCCACGTTCTATCTGATTTCGCAGGATCTTCGTTTGTGAGCCGATGATACCAAGAGCCCTTGTTGTAGGAATGCCAAGATGGTGCATTGCTTCGCTCATCAGGTATTCTCGTATGGAAGAGGGTAGGGCTGCACGCCCATCTGATGTGCGTGAGTAGAGTGTTTCTCCACTCCCTTTGGTTTGGAGGTGCCAGCCATTGATACTTCCTAGATTGATGGCCCTTCCATCTCCTAGACGTGGTGCGTAATTACCAAACTGATGCCCTGCATAGCACATGGAAAAGGGACGTGCCCCTTTGGGGATGAAGGTACCGTTGAGCAGTGCTACAAAACGGGGATCATCCTTGCTGTTGTTATCAAGATCGATCAGTTTTGCCGCCATGGGATTGAAGCTGATCAAATAAGGATCATCAAGTGGTGTGGGATCGGTCATATCGTAAAATTCGCTATCTAGCGAAAGATATGTAGTTTGAAATTTAAGGTTATCTAGTGTCATAAGAACGTTTTACATTTGTTATCCTTAAGTTCAGGTAAGCTTTCACTTCTTCTATGGTATTTTCTTTCTTTTATCCTACCTATTTACTTTTATATCGAATATAGTATTATTCCACACGCTATTTATACTCTAAGGTATCATCATGTTTAAAAAAATTGTTTCTCTTTGTATTATACTCACTACATTTTCTTACAGTTTCATCAATATTGAACCCCCTGTTATCGGAGAGAAAGAGGGTTTGTCCGGTGAGGTTTCATTGGGGGCAAAATATAGTTCAGGTAATACAGATTCACGCTCAGCCGGATTAGCTGCTAAAGGGGAATACAGTGAAAAAGAGTGGCTTATTTATCTTATCGCTTCCTATGCATATGGAGAATCAAACGATCAAAAAGATACAAATGATGGTCAGTTTCATCTTCGTTATGTACATTCCATAATAGATACAACTTATGATTATGAATTTTTTCTTCAAACTGAATTTAATGAGTTTCAAGAGATAAAAGAAAGAAATTTAGCAGGGGCCAATATTCGAAAAAAGTTAGACCTTCCCTTTGATAAGTTTTATATAGCATTGGGACTCTTTTATTCTTATACAGAACCAGATACGATCAGTACTCTTGACCCCATATACAGACGAACACGTATGAACAGTTATGTCTCTTTTTTAAAAAATATAAATAAAAATTTTTCCATTACATATCTTGGATTTTATCAACCCAATGTTGAAGCGTTTTCAGACTTCAGAATATCTCAAATCTTACAACTCAATACTCTAATAACGGATGATCTCACATTTGCACTTGACATTAATCATAATTATAATGCAACACCTTATCATGACATTGAAAAAAGTGATGTGCGTTCTACTATTAATTTGAGATATAAGTTCAAATAGCAATCTTTTATTTTTTACCTCGTTACCATGTTGTACGTGGTTATGCATACTTTAATTTTTAATAGATGTTTATATTTTATCTTATCTTTATTACAATATTTACCAACATTATGCTATTGTTCCTCCAAATAAAAATATCAACAATCCAAAGGAATAAAGATGCAGGTATCAGTAGAGTATCTAGGTGATAAAAAATTTAAAGCAAATACAACAAAGTCTTCGTATATTTTAGACTGCAAAGAGATCACTCCTGTAGAGTATTTTGCAACAGGTATCATAGGATGTACTGGGATAGACCTTGTAATGATGGCAGAGAAAGACGGTTTTGAAGTGAGCAATTATAAAGTAAATGCGGAGATAGAGCGAACGGACTCTGTACCTATGAAGTTTGCATCTATGCATATCATTTACGAGTTTGATGGAGCGTTTGATGCGACTAAAGCAAAGCGTTATATAGGAGCATCATTAGAGAGTTACTGTACAACGGTGAACTCTATCCGTGATTCGGTGAAGGTGAGTTATACGATCATTCAAAATGGTGAGATGATCGCTGAGAAAGAAGAACTTGTCTCTATGAGTGTACCGCTTGAAGATGGATTTGGTGGAGCTTGCTGTTCGTAGGTTTTAGAGCTCGTCTATCTTTGAGATGAGCTTTGAAATGCGTTTGGCCTTTTGTTTCTTTCCATCTACTTTTGCTACAGGTTGTTTCTTACACAGT
>JBFEKK010000145.1:0-3265 GCA_041552675.1 Sulfurovum sp. | reverse complement strand
TGGTATGCGATCAAAATGAATTGGATGGTTATGAGAAAATCAAAGCTGTCACAGCAAAATATATTTTTCGTTTTGATGGAGCGCATGGAGGACAGCTTGTAGAGTTTGACAGCCGTAAAGCCTGCTTTAATTGGCAAAACACCCTGACACGAAGGAAAGAAGCCTATCATCAGCGTTTACTTGAAGATCATACAGTACAAGAACAACCGGTAGCAAAAGAGGGTATCGATACGATCCACCATGCCGAAGTAAAGACAGATGACAGCCTGGGGAATGAAATCATCTATGACTGGTATCTGAAAAATTCGTTTATCGATCATATTAGTGATGATCATTTTTGTGTGGATAATTTTCGTCATTGCAATTTTCAGGAATTTGGTGACTTCAGTAACCAGGCTTTTGATGTTTCTCTTGGAAAAAAGAAGGTGACATTTTCTCGAGATGGCGGTTTATATTTTCCTGAAAAAGTTTCAGCACGGTTAGAAAAGATATATATGCCAAAGAAAAGAGGATTTGACTTTGAGATAAACCTCACTACAGGGGCAGAAGGAAAATTTAATTATGTTCTTGAACATAATTTTCACTTTTCCAACTATAGGTCAATGACTATCAACAGGGATCCTTTGCTTGAAAAGGGCAGTGTGTTACAAACTAAAACACTTGAGATCTATGATGATCAACTGAAACAAAATATAGTCATAGGACTTGATCATATTTGTGACATACATTATTTTCAACTCAAGACACTTTCACAAAGTGAACATGGATTTGATCTGAGTGTACAAGGGATCAGTTTTGCTATGGTGATACCATTTAGCAATGAGATGACCCTAAAAGGTTCTTTGGAGGTAACGAATGTCTGAGATCAGGTATGACCGTATACATGATAACTATGTTATCATAGCACCGGAACGTTTGCATCGGCCTGATTACCATAGGGATGAAAGCAAAAAAGAAATACTAGAGAAGAATTGTCCGTTCTGTGAAGGAAGTGAGTCCATGACGCCACCTGAAATTTTTGCGATCAGAGAACCTGGATCTCTTCCAAATGAAGAGGGTTGGCACACACGTGTTGTTCCTAACCTCTATAAGGCGGTACAAATAAAAGCAGCGCATCAGCATCATTATGGATTGTTCGAACATTGGGAAGGCTTTGGAGCACATGAAGTCATCATTGATACGCCTGAACATTATAGTACTATGACACAGTGGTCTGAAAGTACTGTGATTCATTGGTTAAAAACACTTCGAACAAGAGTTGCAGATCTGCGTCGTGATCAACGTATTGCCTATATTTCACTCTTTAAGAATGAAGGAGGTGATGCAGGTTCGACACAGCAGCATTCTCATACACAAATTATAGGGTTACCACTTATCCCCAAGATGCAAAAAGATGAATATCAACGCAGTTATGATCATTATAAATATAATGCCCATGCATTAATGGAATCAGAGATCATGCATGAAGAAGAAAATGAAGAGCGTATTGTCATGAAACATGGTGATTTTACTGCGTATTGTCCTTATGCAAGCGCCTATCCTTTTGAAGTATTGATCAGTTCTAAAAAGCCTTTGGGACAGGTAGATACTTTAAATGACGGCAGTATTGCGGAGTTAGCCCCATTACTGCTATTAATACTTAGAAAGTTAAAGAGTCAATTGGATTGTTTTTCCTTTAATCTTTCTATCACAACGCCACCACTGCAAGAGGGTACTGTGGAACAGGAGTTGCTATCTCATGTCAATGAGGCGTGCCGCTTTACCATCCGTATTATGCCTCGTATCTATAAATCTGGTGGTTTTGAAATAAGCACAGGGATGATGATTAATCCTGTTTTACCTGAACAGGCAGCCAAACTATTACGGGAGAGTAATGATGCCTAATAAACGTTTGATCTTTGCTGCCAGCGAAGTCTATCCTTTTGCTAAAAGCGGTGGACTTGCTGATGTTGCACACAGTCTGCCTAGAGCCCTAAGTTCTACTTATGATGTACATGTTATTATGCCCCTGTATCAGTCTATAGACCGTAAAAAATTCGGTATCAAAGCACAGGGGGATACTTTTGATATTATCATGGGCGGTGTTACATATCCTATAACACTCTATACATGCCACTATGAAGGTTTAGATTACCGTTTTATCTATTCACCGCTGTTATGTGACAGAGAGTTCCTTTATGGTACAACTGAAGGGGGCTATGACGATAACGCCATTCGATTTGGACTTTTCAACTATGCGATGTTTGCCCTGTTAAAGCAAGAAAAATATGACATTGCACATCTTAATGATTGGCAAACTGCCTTACTTCCTTTACTCCTAAACGAGGATCAGACCGTAAAGACGAAAACACTGTTTACTATCCATAATCTTGCTTATCAGGGAATCTTTGAAAGTAGTGTCCTGAAAACACTTGGTATTGATGATATACACTTTACAATGGATGGGTTGGAATTTCATGGACAGGTGAACTTTATGAAAGCCGGTATTGCATATGCTGACATGATCACAACGGTAAGTCCCACCTATGCCAAAGAGATATTAACATCAAAGTTTGGATGTGGATTGGAAGGTTTTTTACAACACCACAGTGATAAACTGATAGGTATTGTCAATGGCATTGACACTAAACATTTTTCACCCTCAGAAGACAAGGCACTTGTCGCTCCATATGTTGATCTGAGAAGAAAAGCTGTCAATAAAAGAGCCTATCTTAAGGAGATAAAGATGGAAGGTCCTAAAAAGCCACTTTTTGTGCTTATAGGACGGTTTACATGGCAAAAGGGTATCGATATATTGATCGAGTCTTTGCCTCATATGCTTTTACTCGAATGTAATATTGCTATATTGGGTGAAGGCGAAGAAAAATATCATGATACATTGAAAGCTATTGCAGATAAGCATCATAATATTCATCTGGAATTTGGCTACAATGAGCCTTTGTCACACCGTATGTATGCGGCAGCTGACTTCTTCTTGATGCCATCACTTTTTGAACCTTGTGGATTGGCACAGATGATCGCAATGCATTATGGGTCTATGCCTTTAGTTCATGATGTTGGCGGATTAGCAGATACTGTACGGTCATATACAGAATTTAATCCCAAGAGTGAAGACGGGTATGGAATCGTATTTTCAAAGCCAGATTCTGATACATTTCTAAAAACCATTGATCAGGCATTTGCACTGTATAAAACAAAAGCACGCTACAATAAAATCGTCAAGCATAACATGCTCTGTGATTTTTCATGGAAAGAAAGTGCACAG